>CALLUY010000011.1 GCA_938010615.1 uncultured Pirellulaceae bacterium
GGGCGTTGGCGGAACGCAGTGAGTCCCTTGGATCTCTTTCGTTTAACGGCGGTGCCGTTCAATGAAGCTAAAGTCTCGGTGGCATAGGCCTCTGGCCTGTGTTCTGCATGTCCACAAGCCAGAGGCTTATGCCACCTCCCCAACTGCAACGACCCTACTGAAAAGCCAAAACGAAGGGCGATGTCACCTTCATTGAACGGTACTGCGTTTCACACGACAGGAATAAGGATCGCGGTCGCCGATTTACTTCGATTTTGAATTTTCGAATTCCCATTGGTCACGTTCCATTTTGATTTTGTGAGCCATGGCGTTGCTATTCTTGAGTTGTCCAATCGTTTTGATCGCGGCCTGATCTCAATCGCAAAAGTAAACTTTCGGAGGTGCTGTCCATATCCTCAGTCTATTCCAAAATAATCACCATGATCGACTGGTGAGAACAGAGTTTTTGGCTTTGCGTTCCGAAAGTGCGTATTTCTTCGGGTTAATCGCACCGAATCGAGTCAAATCTAACTCAGCTTGATTTTTGCAGCACGATCTTCGAAAATGATCTTATGGCTTGGCATCGGATCGATGGCGAGTCGATTTTTTTTTGCATTTTCAAAACGCCATACGCCAACTCAGGAGATCCGCCGTGGAACGCGTCCCAATGACTCAAGACAGCTATAACGAAAAGCAAAAGGAAGTTGAACACATGGAGAGCGTCGTGATGCCGGAGATCGCAGAGGCGATCGCGTTGGCTCGCGATGAAGGTGATCTCAAAGAGAATGCTGAATACCACGCCCAGCGCGAGAAGCAGGGAATGACCCAAGCCCGAATCAACCAGATCAAAGATCGACTGGCTCGTGCCCAAATCGTAGATCCCGCCGATGTGCCGAAGGATCAGGTTGCTTTCGGTGCCAAGGTTACCGTTGTCGATGTTGATATCGACGACGAAGAAGTGATCACGTTGGTTGGCGACGGCGACGAGAATTACGACAAATGGAAATATCTGATCACTTCCCCGATCGGTCGCGGGTTGCTCGGCAAAAAGGTTGGCGAGATTGCGGAGATTGACGTTCCCAAAGGCAGTCTGACGTTTAAAGTGCTGAAGATCGAATACGAAGATTAGTGCATCCATAGTCGCCTTTCGCTCCGCGAAAGAACGGACCGAGCACACTTTCGCGAAGCGAAAGGCGACTGTTTAGTTTTTAAATCGTGCCTACGGAGAGGCGATGAGCAGAAGGCGTTTCTGGAAATCGAGTTCGAATCGATCGAGTCAACGACGGTTGGCAAACGGCACCTTTACGTATGAGAAGCTCGAACCTCGACAGCTGCTAACCGTTAGTGTGCCAACGACGGTCGCCAACTATCGTGATGACTTTTCATTTCAAAACGCTGAACCTGCAAGAGAAGGTTGGGCCTATTTGTGGAACGCTCCGGTTGGTTGGTCGGAAAATTCCCAGGGCAACCTGAATTCGGCCGCGCTGGGCAATGCTTCAACTGTCTATCGCGACCTCGTTCCGGTTTCTGGTTTGGCAACGCCTGATGGTGATCTTAAATTCAATGACGCTCATCCGTCGTCGTCGCTTTTCCTTTCGTCGACCGGTGGTCACGCGGGTGCCGCGGCTCGATTACAAGCTGGTCCACTTTACAACGGCCATGCACGTCACGCGATTGCTGCGTTTACGATCGATCGAGCTGGCGTCTACGAACTGACTGACAGCTTTCTGCAGTTGGATGATCTGCGATCAAGCGGTATGGAAGTTCGCGTTTTCGTCAATCGAAACAAACCATTGGTGGATCGTTCGATTGAACCGAAACAACGCGTCGGATTCGATGCGCGACTTGGTTACCTTCGCAAAGGCGACACCGTTCATGTTGCGTTCGGAGCTGGGAGAAATATTGCTTACGATTCGTTTTTGACTGACTTTTCAATCGTACGGCACGTCAATCGAACGGTTTCCGTAGCAAGCTTCGGTAGCGACGTTGTCAGTCACAACCCGCGTTCACCGTGGACTTATTTGTGGAATGCTCCTGCGGGCTGGGTTGAAGGGAAGCAGCAAGGTAATTTGAATTCGTCACCGATCGGAGTGACAGCTTCGTACCGGCCGCTTTTCCAAACCGGCGACTCGTGGGTTCCGGATCGGACGGACAGTCCGCGTTCACCAACTTGGGCGATGCAACTGGATCCTGACGGAGGAGCTACCGGTGCCGCATGGCCGCAGACATCTTCCTTCAAAGATCGGTACGTGATCGCCCGATATACGATTCCGACAAGTGGCAATTTCGTGGTCGCGAACAGTTTTCTGCGTGTCAATGATGCCAGAAGTGACGGGGTTGAAATCGTGGTGCATCGCGAGGACGGATCACGAATTACAGGTAAATCGGTTGTGGCCAAAGCGGGCGATGCAAAGTCGTTCGATCTGTTGCTGGGTGATATGTCAGCCGGTGAGAATATCTATTTTGCGTTTGGAGGCGTTAACGGAAGTAACTTCGATCGATTCGAAACGGATTTTCAAATTGATCGCGTCTTCCCCAGAGAGCTTCCACTCCGATTTTTGCAACCGACCAAAGTCTTGGACGTCGCGGATTTTGGTGGCAAACCAAACGATGGAAAGAATGACTGGCACGCGATCAACGCAGCTCTCGCTCAAGCTGCTGGCGATACTCAGGCTGTCGAAATTCGATTGGCTCCCGGAACATGGGATCTTTACCCATCCAATGAACTTGAAAGCGACATCTACTATTTTGATTTGATCAGATATCAAAACTTGACGGTCAACGGATTGGGCGCTGAGGTTCTCATCCACGACGATGAACGCGGTTTGTTTCGAATTCTTGATAGCAAAAATATCATCGTTCGAAATCTGGTGATTGACTATGCAGACAAAACGCCGGATGGTTATCGACCTCGCACGTTCACGCAAGGTCTTATTCGGCGGCTCGATCCGATTGCCAAAACGTTCGACATTGAAATCGATCTGGCCAAATTTGTTGCTCCCGATCAGTCGTTTACAACCGCTGCAACGGAATCGTGGGGATACGCAGTCGATCCAAAAGTTGCCGGTAGACTGAAGTTCAACAGTGAACTGCTCTACCCGACCAGTTCCGTAACGAAAGTTGGCGCCAATCGATTTCGCATTAAGACGCTGTTCACGGATGGATTGGCCGTCGGTGACCGTTACGTGTTGCAGCGACGTTACGACGAACCAATTTTCAATGTGGCCGCGTATTCTCAACAAGTCAGCGTGATTGGAGTCCGGGCGTATACTGCGCCAAGTGTGTTTGTCAGTTCCAATTTGAGCGAAGCGATCAATGTGATTCGCAGTAGCATCACGATCCGACCGGATTCGGGGCGTTGGAAAAGCGGCAACGCGGATGGTGTTCATGCTCAATCAAATCGAGTTGGGCCGTGGGTTGAGAGAAGTCGATTCGAAGGACTGGGCGACGATGTGATGAATTTTTACACGTTGCCATACACAATCGCCAAACGCAATGGACCGCGCGAGCTAACGCTGGTTCCCATCAACCACGATTCGCTAGGAAACGTTGGAGAGAGAGCGATGAGGACCGGCGATTCGTTTCGGTTCACGAACCCGGCGACGGGGGAAGTCATTCAAACGGCGCGGCTGGTTTCGGTGTCTGAGACTCGGCAATCGATCGTCATTCAGGGGAAGTCCGAAATGAGAACCATGGTGGAGGTTAAATTTGATCAGGACATCAATGGAGTTACTTTAGGTCGTTCACCTGCCGGCGACGAGTACGGATTTCGAGATGAAACAACAGTTTTCAATATGAGTTTGAGTCGCGATTTTCTGGTCGAGCGAAACTACATCGCGAACTCGCGGCGGTTTGGCAACTACATCATGGCCGAAAATGGAGAACTGAATCACAACGTTTATCTGGGGATGAGTGATCAAGCGATTCTTGGCCGTAACGAAGCGGGTTGGCCGTTGGGTTTGTGGCCATCGAATATTTCGATTCGATCAAACTCGTTCTACGCGAACGGTTTGAGCAGAAGGTATCTTCAGGAAAGGCAGGCTTACGGAACGGTTGATTTCCACATGAATCGTCTTCCCAATTTTTCCGTCGACCGCGACCTTCGCGAAATTCGCCGGCTCAAGATCGTCGACAACCAGTTTTATTTCTGGCGCAAGGCGGCGATTTCAGTTCGCAACGCCGATGCCGTCACCATATTGGGCAATACGTTTTCAGCGTCGCTGGGGGACTATGGGAGTCCGGTGAAAGTCAAGTTTTCGACGTTCCTTTAGTGGCAATACCGTTCAATGAAGGTGATTCAGTAGGGTCGTTGCATTGGGGAGGTGGCATAAGCCTCTGGCTTGTGGACATGCAGAACACAGGCCGGAGGCCTATGCCACCGAGACTTTGGCTTCACTGAACGGTATTGCCTTTAGTGGCACTGTAGATTCGGGATGATGCAGCGCATGAAAAAAGCCGCTTCTTTCGAAGCGGCTTCATCAATTGAATCCCCTTTAATATGGCTTAGCCACCGCAACATGCGCCAGTGAGCATTCCTGAGAAGTTGCTTTGCATGCCAGCGTTTCCGTACTCAGCTCCGACAGCGTAATCAAAGTACTGTCCGCTGTTGCCGCATCCGCATTGGTCAACTGCAATCGATGTGACAGGAGCGCCACAGATAGATTGGCAATCGTTTTTGCGACATCTGAACTTGCTGAAGAAGCTGCATCCTCCACCAGACTTCATTTTAGTGAACAGCTGGCATCCTGAATTGCAACGACCACCGAATCCACCACCGAAGCTTTTCAGCCTGCTAAACAGGCTGAAGCCTCGTGAAGAACCGCAGCCAGAGTTGCATCCACCACCGCAGCCAGAATTGCATCCGCCGCCGCATCCGCCCGAAGGATAACCAAAGCATCCAATGTTGCCACCGCCGCAGCCGCCAGAGTTACATCCACCAGCGCCGAGACGACCACCACCACATTTTTTGCCGAACAGCCCGCAGCGTTGACGCTTTTGGGTAGAGCAAACGTCAGTACAGTATCCAGCCCAGAGGCCCGCAGCTTGTTGATTCGTGTAGTCACGACCACATTCGTTGAGGCCGGTAACCCCAGTTACTCCGTAGTTGCCGTAATTGCCGTAGCCACCGAAGTCGACTGCTGATCCCATGGCATATCCGCCGCCACAAGAACCGCAATCCTGAGCGTTGGCGTTTGTTGAAATTGCAAGTGCGACGATCGCACAAGCAATAGTAAGTGTTGTCTTGATCATGTTTGCTTTTCCCTTGAATACTTCGAATCCCTGGTACCGCCCTGAATCAGGTAAATCCGTAGTCAGAAGCATGACAACCATGCTGGCTGCCATTCGTTCTTTCTCCGGGTCGGCGTCCTGTTGTAATTTGAGGTCGTGCGAATTGTTCGTAAGCACACCCGTGTGTTGAAATGGATCGACGCGGAACAATCTTCTTTACAGACTAATGCAAGCATTTGGCGGAAGCGAACGAAACGGCAAACTGTTTTGTGGGACAAGGAATCGATGGCTCTCAGGGAAAGTAAGCCGTTCATTCGGTTGGTCATTGCAACAGCTGTCGTATGGAACGTACCGATTTTCTTTGACGAACATTTGGTTCAGGTGTCACAACAGGATTGAGTTTGCCAGCTTTTTGTGAACACGCGTGAGTGTCCGGTTCGACAGCGGACGGATGTCTGCACCGCAGTTGAGCCAGACCTTTGATTCTGCAGAAACCATCAAAGGAATTTATGTTGCGATCGATACAACGCTCACTTGAGGCTGTCGATTTTTCTCGCCGTGACGATTGTCAGTGAGTTGAAAGTTTTCGGAAACTTTGTCGGTCACGTTCCCGATAAGGCCATGTAACTCTCGCGATTTATTTGGCCTAACGGAAGTAGGCTACGCGAAAGTCAGCTGATGGATTGGCGGTCCCCTTCGACGAGGCAGATCCGTGCGCCAGAAAATTTCAACTCGAATCCTGATTGTCGACGCCGACGAATTGTCGCTCGCACTGATCAGGGCTTCTCTCGAAACGCAAGGAATCGTTGCGTTTTCAGCGCTCGATAGTAACGAGGCGTTGGACTACGCGGCCAGCGAACCACTTGATTTGGTGATTTGCGATTGCGATATGCGGGCTGAAACGGGTGTGGATGTTGAAACGCTTGTTCACAGCGTGCCTGGGAATTGTGATGTTCCGTTTCTGTTTACATCCGCGTCGCAGAAACCGGATGTTATTAGTCGCCGCCGCGATGATCGCAACGTATTCTTCATCCGCAAGCCCTTCGACCATGATGCGTTTCTAGAGTTGGTTGAGTTCGCGATGTGGATGCCTAACCTGATTCGGTCTCACATTGATCGAATACATCAACAGCAAGGGCTCCAACGTCCCCATGTGGCTACCGCTTCAAAGGGGATCATGCCAGGCGTTGCCATGCCGGCGTTTGGCATCACGCCAATCGTGAACACGTAGTCGAGCACGCGTGACCTCTGAAATTTTTGAACTTCCGAATCCGAACAATCAGTCTTATGTCCAGTCGACCAGAACTTATCGCTCCCACTGTTGCGCGCAAAAGAATCCTTGAGCTCGACGCGATACGGGCGATTTCGTGTTTGAATCTGTTGCTGTTTCATTTCACTTGGGTCTATTCGCACAAGTATGGCTTCACATCACCGCTCGCGTATCTGTTTCCCTACGGTAAGTATGGAGTTCAGCTATTCTTCATGCTTAGCGGATTCGTCAACGTGATGACCTTGATCGGAAAACGTTCAACGAAAGACTTCATGGTCGCCCGTTGTATCCGAATCTTTCCTTCCTACTGGCTCTGCATCCTGCTTAACGTATTGTTGTTCTCGTACCTGCCGTTCTTTCGTGAAGAAGTATCGGTTGGGGCGACGGTCGCCAATCTGTCGACATTGCCTCGTCTTTTCGGTTACGAAAACATGGAGCCAGTAACGTGGACGCTCCAAGTCGAAATGCTTTTTTATACATTCCTCATTTTGATGACGGCATTCGGCGGCTGGAAGAACACGCTACGCAACTTGATGATCGGCACCGTGGCTTGCCTTGCCGGCTGTGCGGCGATTCACGGTTTCAAGACGACATGGCCCGAATCAGGGATGGGCGGCACGTTTCGTGTGGTTGAGCAACTATTTATCCTGCGAAATTTTCCATTGTTCGTCATGGGAATGTTGCTCAACGAGATCCGCAATGATCGCGGGAACAAGATCTACAATGTGTTGGGCATCCTGTTCGCAGCAATCGTCTTCCATGCGGTTGATGTGCGAGGCCACAATCCTGCGGCAACTGCTGTCCTGTTTGGCATGTTGGCCTTTGGCGCTTGGGGAAAGATTCCTCCGCTGCGATGGAAGCCGTTGGTTTACATCAGTTCAATTTCCTATCCGCTGTATCTGTTTCACAACAACATTGGTTCGTGTTGCATCAACCAGTTACAGAACTTTGGGATCGAGCCTCACGTCGCGATTGTCATCGCGTCAGGACTAATGATCGCTTTGGGAGCCGCTGCGACGATGTGGTTCGAAGCTCCGATCACGAAATTCCTGCGCACGAAATACAAGGCTCATAAAGCTGGTCAGGTGGGACCGTCAAGCTCCGTTGCGGCAAAGTCGGAAGCCAAGGTTTGAATCGCTGGAGACTTAAGATTCAATGTTGGCCAGATACTGCTGCATCTTCTTTGGCCAAGGAGTCGTGAAGTCCATCTGTTTGTCGATGGTCGGATGCTTGAACGTTAGTCGCGTCGCGTGCAAAGCCATTCGGAAAATTTGACTGTCGTCCTCAACGGGGGCTTTGCCAAACGGACCACGATACTTAATGTCGCCGCAGATCGGATGGCCAAGCTCCGCAAGATGGATTCGAATCTGATTGGTGCGACCGGTTTCGAGGCTACATTCGAGTTCACTGAAGAATTGACTTTTTCCCTGTTCGTCAACGCGTTCGAAGACTTGCAGCGTTTTAAAATGAGTCGTCGCGTGCTCTCCGATGCTGGTGTCCGTTGTGCTGCCGCGCAAACCGTCGCCTCGATTACGAATGAACTGGGACGTGATCGTTTGGTCTTCAATCTTGCCAGGAATCAATGCAAGGTATTTTCGCACCGCTGAATGTTGAGCGAACTGGTGAATGATCGTTGTTTGTGCTTCCTTGTTGCGAGCGAAGACTAGCAATCCGCTGGAGTCACGATCGATGCGATGAACGGGATGGAGCTTCGGAAACCGCTGACTGTTCTTTTCCGATTTTCGTTTTGCGGCAGCGTGTTCTCCGATCAGTCGCGGCACGCATTCGTTGAGCGTCGGTTGACGATTCTTGCGTTCCCACGACCAGTTCGCATCAGAATTTCGGCGTAACGTCTCCATACGAGATGGCTTTTCGACGATCACCACGTCCCCGTCAACGTGATGGATCGATACGTCCTGATCTTTGGGCGGCGCTGGGAAAGGCTTGTCGTGAATGGTGACGACTTCGCCTCGCGATAGCCTTCTGGCTTCATCAAGGCACAGGACTCCTCCGATCCCGACGAACCGCGCGTAGAGAATCTTTTTGACGGCAGACCACGACGGTGAATCCGGCAAGTGTTGCCGCATCGTTTTGATGATCGTGTCCTTGTCGTCGTTTTCGATCTTGAAGGTTTGCATGTTAGCCGCTTGGTTACTGAGTGCTCGCGATCAAGCTCAGCAGTTGTGGAATGAAAATTCGATTCGCCCGAGCCCGATGGCTCAGGACTGACTTTACTTCGTCTCCCAGTTCAGCGAAGGTTAATCCGTACTCAGGGATCTCAAAAAGTGGATCATAGCCAAATCCGGAGGATCCTTTCTCCTGTTTCAGGATCCGACCGTGACACTGCGACTCACAATCGATCAAAACGTTGCCCTCGGGGTCCGAGAGGGTCATGTGACAGGTATACCAAGCGCCTCGCTTTGCAGTTGGAACACCGTCGAGTTCTTCCAGCAGTTTCACTTTGTTGGAATCGTCGGTTGCGCCATCACCAGAGTAGCGAGCCGAGTAGACGCCTGGACGCCCGTCCAGCGCCGCGACCGAGATTCCACTATCTTCACCCAATACGAATTGAGACAAGTGAACAGCCTGTTCGGTTGCCTTGAGCGCAGCATTGGCAGCGAACGTCGTCCCGGTCTCTTCGACCTCGATGGAGTCCTGGAAATCGTCCAACGTCTTGAGCTGGATTTGCGGATAGGGTGCCAGCAAGTACTCGAGTTCTCGACGTTTCTTTTTGTTTCGAGTTCCCAGCACCAGCACAAATTGCGGTGAGCTCACTTCCCGTGATCCTCGTAAGTTATCGGATAAACTTGATTCTAAAGATTTTGCCATCCGACAGTCGAAAAATCGAGCGGGTATTAGGCGTTCACTGCCTTTTCCTGTTACTTTGAGCATTCGAGAGCGGTTCAAAGTTGATAGATAATTTCAAGCTACGGAAAAATAAAGATGTCGAGTCCGCAGATTTCAATTGAGCCACATCCGGTCGCCGGATTTGAATTGACTACCGAATTGGTAATTGATCGCCCGCTCGAAGAAGTATTTGACTTCTTCTCGGACGCCGGCAACCTCGAGGCGATTACTCCGCCATGGTTGAACTTTCGGATCACGACTCCAATGCCGATTGATATGAAAAAAGGTGCCTTGATCGACTACCGGCTGCAGTTGCATGGTCTACCGATCAAGTGGCGGACCGAGATCGAAGCGTGGCAACCGCCCCGGCGTTTTGTGGATCAACAGCTTCGTGGCCCGTACAAGAAGTGGTATCACGAGCATACTTTCGAATCACTGAGCTCGAATCAAACGCTGGCAAAGGATCGAGTTCACTACATTCCCCGGTTTGGGTCTTTGGTTCACAAGTACTTCGTGAAACCGGATCTGTTGAAGATTTTCACTTACCGTCAGGAGCAACTGGTGAAACATTTCACGACATTGCCAGCTCCGAGTGCAGGGTTCACGACGGCTGCGGGCTCACAAGTGTTGAGTTAGTACTGCCGTGTTCGAGCATGTCGGCATCCATTAGAATTAGATTTCCAATTTCGAAAACAAATTCTGCGTTGCCGTGCATTCCATTCTCAAAAAGATCATCGATCATAAATTGGTCGAGGTTGAAGCTGCGAAAGAGCAGTCTTCGTTCGCCAGCATCAAAGAGGCCGCTCAAGCGGGCCGCCCAGTTCGTGATTTCCTCAAGGCGATCCAATCGGTCGACGAGATCAGCTTGATAGCTGAGGTGAAGAAGGCCAGCCCCTCGAAAGGTATCATTCGGGAAGATTTCGATCCTGTCGCGATCGCCAAGTCTTATGAGTCGGCCGGTGCGAGCTGCATCAGCGTTCTAACTGACGAAGCATTTTTTCAGGGACATCTGGACTATTTGATCGCGGTCGGCCAATCTGTTTCTTTGCCGATACTTCGCAAGGATTTCATTATTGATCCGTGGCAAGTGTATCAGGCCAGAGCAGCTGGCGCGGATGCGGTTCTGCTGATTGCAGAATGTCTTGAAGCCGCAAAACTTCAGGAACTGCACTCGTTGATTAACGATTTGGGAATGACAGCTCTCGTCGAACTCTACGATCGTGAAAATATCGAAAAGGTGCTGGCTTGCAAACCAACTCTGATCGGAGTTAACAATCGTGATTTGAATACGTTTGAAGTTAACCTTGCGCATTCGATTGAGATTCGAAAAATTCTGCCTGAGGAGATTGCTTTCGTAAGCGAGAGTGGCATTTCGTCCAATGCAGAAGTGTCACGGTTGATGCAAGCAAACGTTGATGCAATTCTTGTTGGCGAGTCACTTATGCGGGCAGGCGATATCGAGGCCGCAACGCGGGCTTTACTGGCGAAGGAATGATCCCAACGAGTCCGGCCCAGAATACCCGGAAATTCCAGTCGGAAATCAAAATCTTTGCCTCAAACGCCGAAGGGAAATATAACTAAGCGGTTCGAAACAATATGGACCTTTCGCCTTCCTGACTGAAACTTTGGAATTCCAATGCCGAATAACTCTGGTCAACGTAGACCGTCGATGATGGAAAATGTGCAGACCGTGAACAGTGCCGTGCGAACGGTGCTGATGGTGTGTGTTGCCAGTTGTATTGGTTTTGGTGGTTGGATGGGGTACAGCGAGTACATCGTTCCAGGGCTCGAAGGCAAACAAGCCAAAGAAGACTTGATCGCGTTGCAAGCAAAATATGAAGAGCAAGAATTGGACCTGAGAGAGGCTTCACTCGAAAACGAAAAGCTTCATGTTTCGATGAGCCTTTTGAAGATCGATCGTCGTGTTGCTCAAGTTACCGTCACCAAAAAAGGCATCGACGAGAACGGGCAAAAGTATCTGGATGTCACGTTCAGCGAAGTCGACAAAGAAGGCAACGTGATCGGATCAAGTCGCGAGTTTACTCTTCTGGGGCATTCGTTCTTCGTCGACTGCTGGTTGGCTCAGTTTGAAGACCAGTACATCGAGCAGGCTGATCCATTGCGTGGCGCTTCAATTTTTACGTTCAAGCGAATCTATGGCGACGACATGAAACCGTCCGATGGTTTTTCCTTGGATGACTTTTCAAAGCCAGCCGGCATTTACGCTCAGTCGGAAGCGTCGGATTTTGCAAACCAGATTTGGGAAGACTTTGGAAACGTTTGCAACGACCAGACTCGACAGAATGAGCTGGGGATTCGTGCTGTTTATGGTCAAGCGAACTATGTGCCACCGGTAGAAGGTCAAACGTACGAGATTACGGTTCGTGCCAGTGGTGGTGTGGGCCTGAAGGTGCTCACGGGTCCGGGTTCTCTATAAGGCAAGCCTTCCGGAACCGACTTTCACTTTCGGTCAGCAGCGATCTCTTTTGCCTTTTCCAACAGCAGTTCGAATACATCGGTCGGCACGTCCAGTTTGTCTGCGAAAACTTGCAGGATTGACGCTTCCGACGCGTCAATCACTCCGTCGCTCATCGCGACTTCCAACAGGATCGACATCGCTTCCTTTGGCTCCGCCTTGAGAACTCGAAACTGTTCGTTGCAGAAACCTTCGTCCTCGCAAGCGCGGGAAACCATTGCTTCCAAGGACGCACGACCAACGCCAGTTTGTTTGGCCAATTTGTTCAATAGATCGCGTTCGGCTTCCGTAGTCTGGCCGTCTGCAGCGGCCACACAGCAGGCAGCTCGCAAAACTTCGACTTGAATCATGCCGCTCATGGTTTCTCCTTTTGCAAATCTATCGCGTATTGGTCCAGCAGATCCGGGACACGATCGTAAACGCGTTCTCGTGCCGTTTCCATCCAAGGCAAGATCCGATCGTCAATTTCTTCCAGCCCGATACGTTTAAGCACGCGGTTGATGCGATACAGCGTCGTCGAATTTTCGCTATAGTCGAATAAATATCGATCTTTGATGACGCGTCGAATCGCAGGAGCAAGTTTATCCGTTTTCTTACTGGCAAACAGATTTACGACGTCTTGTACTTTCTCCGGATCGATCGATTCGAGCTGTTGATAGTAATACTCAAGCTTGCCCGGAAACTTTGCGTGCAACCACGCGTCGAGAAAAAGTTCAATCATCACGTGGCCGACAAAGCCCGTTCGCATTCCGCGCTCGTTGTCCAACAGTTCACGAATCTCGACCGCAAACTTGATGTTCATTTGCTGGAACGTTTGGTTGGTGTGAAACCAGTGGTCATCTTTGTGGTGATTGACGATGCCTTGAGACACCGCGGCGACGATTGGATCTTCGTGATCGATGAATGGAGTCGCCTTTTTTTCGCGAGCCCGACACTTTCGGTCAGCCGCACCAAGCCAGTCGGGAATGCAGCAGCCAGTCGCCAAGTAGGCATTGTCGATTGAAGGAAGGGCGTGTGTAAAACAGTTCATTTCTATCCGCAGTTCTGAAGAGGGTAATTTGTCCCTCGCGGTTCAGTGTACCATTTCATCCAAAGCCGCGCCATCCCTGAACGTCAGATGCAATTCATTGCCGCAGCGAGTGAATCTTACTTGTGGTGCGTCCAACCTGAAATCAATCGTTCGTAGTACCGCCTTCAGTGTACAGACCGCGTACTCCATCGCTAATGCCTGTCGTTCCTGTCGAACTCAAAGTCGGCATTCATATCTCCGGGTAGTCTTCGACAGTTTTATCCGTTTGCAGTTCGCCCGTGTGCTTCGTTGCGAGTTGTTCGAAGAGAAGGATGTGAACTTCTTCGCCGTCGCGTGTTTTCGGGCAATGTTCAACGCCTTTGGGGACCACGATCAGTTCGCCTTCATTGACAATTTCGCTTCGATCCCGAAACTGCATTTCGAGTGTTCCTTTTTGGACGAAGAAAAGCTCATCTTCCTCATCGTGTTTATGCCAGACAAATTCTCCGCTTATTTTTGCGACGATGACTTGCATGTTATCGACCGTCGCGATGCGGCGCGGGTGCCATTGTTGAGAGAAAGACGACAGTTTTTCGGCGACGTTAATTGCGTTCATGGATGACTCGATTGTCAAAGGTTTGGCGGAGAAAGAAGTCGTTATCGTCCGCGCTGTTTGCGTTGTTCCACGACGCTCAGAGTAGCGGAGTCGATTCCTTTTGCGTCGATCTGATAAGTCGCATGGGCCATCATGTTCTTTTCGCCGTCGGTAAATTCCTGCACGAAAGTCGCGGTTCGGCGCCCGTCAACGAACTGTTCTGCGTACTGCAAATTGACCAACGTGAATTCAGGAACATCCGAATCCTCGTTTGCGACCGATTTGTTCACCGACTGAAGAGCATTCATGGCCTCTTTTTCGGAGCCAAGCCGCGTCATTGAAATGACACGACGGCAACGACTCGTGATCGCGATCATTGATCCAACAGATGGGACATTCGCAAACTTTCCGGCTACGTTGGGCAATGCATAGACGCCGACACGATTGGAATGTTCTTTTAGGTTAACAGTGACCTCTGTCGTTCCGGCGTCCATGATTCGTCCAATTCGATTAGCTTCTAAATCCGACTTCACCATCTCGGAAGTGATGTCAAAGAAGCGGCAATCATCGGAGACGAAAACAAGCAAAGATTGAAGATCCACCAAATCCAATTGCCCCTTAACTTCTTTCACCAACGGCGACTTGCGACCAGTGAGGACTCGGCCGTCGGAAAAAATTTGCAGCATAGGTGTTGGCTCAAATCCATCGGGCGACTTCATTCGAAAACCACCGACGACGTCCATGACGAGTACAGGCTGTGATGCGTCCTCCGCGAATTCGATCTTGATTTCCGTTTGCGGTTTCGAAAGCGCATTGTTGGCCGGTGTTTTGGCTCCTGCTGTTTTGTTCTCCATTCTAGGTTCCGGCATGGGCATCGGAGGAACGTCAGGTCGCGGGTTGCGTCGGTTCGCGTTGCCGTTCGGTTCAACGGGTGCAGTCAATTGGAGTTCCCTGGCCTCTGTTAATTTCTTTTCTTGCGAGAACGCAGGCGTGGTCAGCACAAGCAGTGTGGCGACGAAGACACAGGTTCGAATTGTTGCGAGGCAGCTCATTGGCATTAATCCTGAAGTGGTAACTTCTGTTTCGATGTTAATATTGTTGTCATTTACGATCCTCAAGTCCATAGTTTGTTTACCAACGCAAAAACGGCAGCCCCGATTTGGAGCTGCCGTCAATGGAATCTGTGTGGTCGTTGTGGGCTACATTGATGCAGCTCACACCCAGATATTCAACCTAAAACAGTGCGATAACATCGACACCGAAGTAGCCTTCTTCGTAACCAAGTGCTGGTGACCAGTCGACGCGGTACTCAGGACGCACAACAATGTTTGCGTGCGGCTTGTAGTTGACGCCGAAAGTTGCACCGTAGTACGAGTGTGAACCAGTTGCTGGAAGAACGCCGCCGTGAGGAGCGTAGCCAGTGAGTGAGTCACCTTTCCACCACTCAAGACGTGATCCAACACCGAGGCAGTCGCTGATGCTGTAGAGGAAGTACTGGTTGAGACCAACGTTGTCTTCACCAGTGCTGCCAACGCGAAGCAAGTCACTTTGAACAACCCAGTTGAAGTTGTCAGACACGGCAGTGTCAACAACAATGCTGTGGCTGTAAGCGTCGCTTCCGCGAGCACCAAGGTCACCAATTGTGGTGATGTAAGTCAACGTTGAAGCATCGCTAAGAGGTGTGCTGAAACCACCAAGGAAGCTGCTTCCGTCTTGGAACTGATCGAAACCAGTATCCCAACCAAGAGTCCAACCTGCGTACACTGTCAGGTCATCAGAAACGTTGAACGTTCCGATTGCACCTGTGTGAGTGAACGGCTCGCTGTTGTACATCGTCATTGCATGGCTGTAGAAGAAGTTGTCCGGTGCGGTAACTACTTCGTAACCAACCAATGTGTAGAAGTGACCGACTTTAGCCGACCAGTTTTCACCAGCGACTTCACCGTACAACTGTGGGATTGCCCAACCGTAGTCGGCTCCGCGACCGAATCCGTTGTCGAATCCACGTGGGTTGCCGAAAATGTCTTGAGTGTTACCGAATGCAGCGGTGTCACCGGAGTCGATGCCGTACATGCCGTCGAAGCGGTAACCGAAGCCAAGCTGACCGTTCTGTGAAACGGCTGCTCTTTCGACGAAGAGCCACGCTTGGTGTAGGTTAAACTCATCAGGGTTTGTGTTGAACAAACCGTTGCTTTCCGAGTGGTATCCAGCTTGCAACCAACCCCCGATGTTTACGCGAGGCTCTTCACAAGCGCTTCCGAACAGCTTCCATTGGTCGCCGAGATTGCAGTCGCCAAGCCCACCGCCACAGCGGCTTCCGAGACGGCTTCCGAGTCCGCAGCCACCGATTCGGCTTCGCAGTCCGCCGCCACCACCACCGCAGCTTGTGCAGCCGCATGATGAGGTTGCAGCTTCTTCGAAGTAGCTGGGCGTGGCGCCTGAGCATCCGCAATCGGATGATACGGCGTCTTGGTAAATCACAGGAGCCGTTGCTGTATTCGCGTAGGCAGCCGGGATAACTTGTTGTGCGTTCGCCGTTGAGACGAGTGCAACTGCTCCACCGATGCACGAAAGCACAGCGAAACGAATCTTTGAGATCCCCATTTTCAATTCTCCATCATTGGTCTGGGTCCAAATACCACTGCGGGGGCGCGAGTCCTTGCGTTCCCCAAAACAAGCAGTTTCCAGAGAACCCTATCGGAGGAAAAAACTGTTGCTTTGCAAACAAATGGACCAGAAATGGCCTGTTGTTTATGGCAATTCACCCAAACCTCATAAACCTTGACGGTTCTAATTATTCTACGCAGGTTCTGCGTGCTGTCACTTTTTCGAGTCATCCCGAAGATGAGGGGGAGCCGCGGAATCCTTGTTTATTGAGTGTCAAAACGCTTTGGCAGGACAGTCCGGACAAGCCTCATCTCTTACCGACCGCCCGGAACGATGTTCTCAAACTCAAAAAGTGAGAAAACGAAATGGACAACCAAGACGAAGAGTGTTGACCACAAGATCGTAGCCGTCACACTGCGACTAACATCAGCAGACGAATATTTGGGAGCCATTCCATTTCGATAGGAAATGATCGCCGTCCCGAATCCGCTAACTAGAAGTTTTGCGATCAGCCAGCCGAACCCTTTGTAAAAGAACTGGCCCCACTGCTCGAGACCTCGCATTGAATACTGGTGCCAAAATTCGGCTCCATGATTAGGGTGGGTCAAGAGAAATGTGATCAAGCTGGTGTATCGAGCCGTGTAATAGGCGGCGAACGTCAGCAAGGGAGTTCCAATCAGGAACGCCCACAGGATCGGTGTCAACAAAAAGAAGTTTGGCCGATTTCCAAACGTTCGAAGCGCGTCAATTTGATTGCCGTACTGTCGACCTCCGATATCCGAAGTCACCGCCGCGCCACATCGAGCCGCGATCAGCACGCAGGAAAGCACGGGCACAAAAATTCGATAAGTGGCGAAACCGAGTGCTGTCAAAAGGTCTTCCAGAAGTAGTGGCTTCGTATAGTCGGTGAACGGGAGGAATTTGAAAGTGAAATAAGTCGTCACGAATCCGGAGATGAATCCGCTAGCGATAAGGTAAAGAATCGCCGTCGGACCTGTGACCATTCGCAAAAAGTGAGCCAGCGAACGCACGCCCCAACTCGGTGATTTCCAAACCGGAAGCAAGCTGATCAAACCGACAACAAACGCGACGACCGCATTGGTCGTGGACTCAAAGAAAGATTTCGCTTTTCCGACGATTCGTTCCATCGTTTTCGATTCGTCGACTTCCTCCTGGGCGCGAACTTTGGTCGCCATTGGAGCAAGCTTTTCTGGAATGGTTGCCCAATCTTTGCGGTCAACTTCTACCAACTGTTTCTTTTGAGGGTCCAGCAAATAGATGCGGTCCGCGATCGGCATCAGCGAATGGTAGTCGTGCGTAACGATGACGGAAGTTTTTCCGAACTGGTTGTGCGTGTCCGCGATCAGCGTGGCAACTTGGCGACCGGTGAACGGGTCGAGTCCCGAAGTTGGTTCGTCATACAGGATCGCTGGCGGGTTATACGCCAAAGTTCTGGCGATGGCGAGTCGCTGGCGTTGTCCGCCGCTTAACCGCGATGTAGGAACGTTGGCGGGCACATTCAATTCGGCCAGAATCTTTTTCGCGGGAACACGACTGGCTTGTTTGCCACCACATGCCTTGGCGAATTTGATGTTGTCGACCGGAGTGAGTTCATCAAAAAGCGCGAAGGATTGGAACACGACTCCCGCTTCACCGCATTGAGCCGTTTTACCATTGAGCGTCACGTCGCCGATATATTGAATCGAGTCACCAAAGCTTTCGGTCAATCCTGCGATCAACCTCATCAGAATTGACTTGCCGACGCCACTTGGGCCGACGATCAAAGTAATTTCACCTGACGAAAACGTGGCGTTGGCTTTTTCAAGCAACACTTTCTTGCCAGCCATTACCGAAAGGTTTTTGATCTCGATCCTTGCACTTGAGTTTTGTTTCTCCGCGGGAGCGTTCATTCCTTGCCCGCCCGTCTGAGAATTGCTTCTTCGGTCCGCGGTTCGGTAGCGGCAGGGTATTCGGATGGTTCATACTCAGTGAACATCGGAAGACGATTGGTCGTGGTACCCTCGTTGCTGGCATCGATGATTTGTTGCGCAAACGTTTCATCGCGATTACCAGCGGCCTTGGTGTGCAGCGTCAGCCAGCGTTCATCCTTGTGCAAAACTTTGTTGCGAAGAACGCGAGCGAACTCCGGAGTGATCGCAGTGCTGGTGGATCCAAACAGAGTTGCTCCGATTTCGGTAACCGTTGGATCCAATCGTTTGTTCGCAATCGACATCGCACGCCGAGCTTCCGGGCTTTGCCATTTGTTTTTCAATGCGTCCCGCAGTCGCGGATTTTCCACAAGGACTTCTTTCATGATCGAAGCCACCAAATCACGGAATTGAGGATCGTTGGCGATGTCGCGAACTGATTTCGAAAACGTCTGTTTTACTTTTTCGTTGCCAGAAATACGCGTCAGCATTGATTTTTGCACATCGATGAAATCTTCAAGGTGATTCTCGAGGATCGGAACTGCTTTGGTTTCGACGAAGCGATTGAATTCTTTTTCGGTCAGTTTCTTTTCAGGCAGAGGAGAGCGATCGTAAAGGTAACGCCAACCAAAACGCCAGACGGAAACTTCCTGCCAAATCTCCTGACCAATGGCTTCGGTCAATGGTTGGGCTTCTTCCTGCACGATCGGCCAAATTTCTTCTCGAACCAGAGGAATAATCTGTTTCTCCAGAAGCTGTTCCTGATAGCGTTGAGAAAGTGAGTCGATTTGTTCGCGATGATTTTGAATCGATACTTTGAGATCTTCCTGGATGATTCTTCCCGCGTCGGCGATTGATTCTTCAATCAGTGGTCGGAACATCGTCACCAATTCATCGTGATTCGACTGCCATGCGTCTGTGATCAAGTCCCCAATCTTCTTTCGCATATCCGGCGGCATCATGGTTCGAATAACCCACTCCATGGATTGATCGGTTTCATGGACCTTCAAATAATCTCCGGCGGACAGCGCTGGAGCATTTCCGTATAAGGTAGCCGTGGCAACTTTCGTGTCGCCGATACGAAAGTCCTCAAAGCCTTTGCCGAAATCGATGTGCGAGATATTGCCGACTCGAGTGACTTCATTTTCACTGATTGAAAACACAGGATCACCAAACCCAAGCACTTGGTATTTGGGGCTGAAGAATTCAACGGAGCGTCGTTGCTTGCCAAAATAGCCGCTGAGACGATCCGTCAAAGAGTCTTCGGTGATTTGGGTGCGAATCAAGATCGCTGCCGCTGCGATCGCAGCAATCCAAATTAGCGATCCAACAACGGTTTTGGTTTCTGATTTTCGAGGGAAGGCCATATTGAGCGTAGGAATCGTCAAGGATTAAGAGTTTCGGACAACATTCGTCTATTTGTTTTACCTTCAGCGGCTTTGCACGGTTTCGCGCAATTTTGGATCAGAGTATACATAATAGAAAGCTGAACTGGTTTTAGGGCCTAGACGCAGCATCGCGACCTAAATGAAAAAGTGAGAACGATGGGACAAATGTTTTCGTATCTGATTGGAATTGTGGTTGCCGGGCTCATTGTCTTCGGGCTGTACATGGGGCTTCTGGTTAGTTCACCAGCCTATGCTCGCCAGGTTAACGCGGATCGTGCGGCAGGTAAAACGCTCGACGAGTTGCGGAAAATGTTGTTCGAAGGAGATAGGAACGACAAGGTTGCGGCCATCACTGCGATTTGCCAAGGCGATGATGAGATAGACCGTCGTGTCAAATTGATTGCCGCTGCGACAACTAGCGAAGATCAGACCATTCAATCAATCTGCCGATTGTCCGTGCAACGGTTGGGCGACCGCGTTAAGCCCGGGGTTCGCAAACTTCTCGCGTCGAGCAATCCAGTGGAAGTTCGTAGCGCCGCTGGCGTGATTCGCTCGATGGGCAGAAATGGAGACGAGTTCGCGGAACCGATGCTGAAGCTTCTGAAAGAAGGAGACCAATTTGATCAGCACGCGGCTTTGCACTCGATTCAGAAAATGAGTCCCGAAAAACTTGTCGGTTCAATCGAGTCGATCATTGGAAAACTTGATGACAAAGAATTCAACACGCAATGTTCAGCTTGTTTCGTTTTGACGAATATGGGCCCCGCCGCAGAACCGGCAGTCGAACGATTGGTTCAACTGCTCGAGGAAGGCAATGTTTCCACCCGCAGTCGCGCTGCCCAAGCGTTGGCTGCGATTGGTCCCGTCGAAGGCTATGACATTATCGCTTTGGTCGCCGGACGTCTTGAGGCGTTTTCGTATGCGGAGAAAGTTCGAGTACTCGATGCTCTCGGTTCCCTTGGGCCGGATGCGTCGGCGCATCTGGACAAAGTAACGCCGTTGATGGACGACAGAAAGAAGAATTGTATGGCCGAAGCAACCCTCGCATACTATCGGATTAGTGGAGACGTTGAGCGTAGCCGGAAGCGACTGATCGAGTTGCTTGTAAAAAGGGACACGAGGATCGCCGCTCTGGAGTCACTTGGTGGGATGGGTGAAGACGCAACCGAGGCGATACCGAACATCCTCAAATACCTTGGTGATCCAGATCTAGCGATTTCCGAAACGGCGATCCTGACTCTGAAACAGATCGGACCGACTGCCGAATCGGCATTGCCACGACTGAAAAAGATGCTGGCCCATGATGACTTCCTGATTTGCGTTGCTGCCCAAGAGGCGATCGATTCCATTTCAGGTGGGTCTGAAAAGTAGCCGACGTTGGATCTACTTTCTGCGTTCCCTTCAGATGACTCGATGGAGCGTTGCATTGCCATCGCAATTCGTCCCCTTGTTTGGATGTTGGGTTACATTGTCCCGCATCGAGGGTTCGGGCTTTGCGCATGTGTCGAATCGTGCGATATTGTTCAGCTTCTTAATAGTGAATAAAACCGCCCATTGCCCACTGGAAACGACGTGCTACGTACTCACACTTGCGGAGAACTAAACAAAGCCAACGATCAACAGGAAGTCACTATCTGTGGCTGGGTTGATAAAGTCCGAGACTTTGGCGGTGGAATATTTATTGACTTGAGGGACCGATATGGTGTCACTCAGGTGAAGGTGGATGAAGACCTGCCTGAGGTTTTGGATGCCGCCGGAAAACTCCGTTCAGAATTTGTTGTTTCGGTGACTGGCAAAATTCGCTTGCGTCCTACTGGGCAAGACAATCCGAAACTGAGTACGGGCGAGATCGAAGTAAAAGCAACTCAGTTGACCATTCTGAACGAGGCCAAGACGCCTCCGTTTGTGCCTGGGCAGAAAGATTTGCCCAACGAGGACACGCGGCTCGTTCATCGCTATATCGATCTTCGCCGCCAAAAGATGCAAGACACGCTGGTTCTGCGAAGTCGCATCATTAAAGCGATGCGTGACTATTGCGCCGAACACAACTTCATCGATGTCGAAACGCCAATCTTGGGACGCAGCACACCAGAAGGTGCTCGAGATTATCTCGTGCCCAGCCGCGTGCATCACGGTTCGTTTTATGCGTTGCCGCAGTCGCCGCAGATTTACAAACAGATCATGATGATTGCAGGTTACGATCGCTACGTTCAGGTGGCGAGATGTTTTCGCGATGAAGATCTTCGCGCCGATCGACAACCTGAGTTTACTCAGCTTGATATGGAAATGTCGTTTGTCGATTCTGATGACATCATTGGCATGATCGACGGCATGATGGAAAAGCTTGCCAAAGACATTTTGAACATTGATTTGAAGTTGCCGTTGCCGCGTTTGACTTACGACGAAGCGATGACTCGATTTGGACACGATGCTCCCGACATGCGATTCGGCGTTGAGATTGTTGATCTGACCGACCTTGCGAAGAAAGTTGACTTTCGCGTATTCCGATCCGTTGCCGATTCAGGAAAGTTCGTCCGTGCGATCTGTGTGCCGGGCGGCGCTGCCGTGTACACGCGGCGAAAAATTGACGAACTGACGACCTTCGTTCAGGAAGACTTCGGCGCCAAAGGGCTCGCTTGGTTCCGCGTCGAAGAAGACGGTTCGCTGTTTGCTCCAATTGCTAAAAACTTCAAGCCTGAAGAGCTTGATGAAATCAAGGCTGCGACGGAAGCCAAGCCCGGGGATCTGATCATGATCATCGCCGATACGTGGGAAGTCAGTTGCAAAGCGCTTTACGGGCTGCGAAAACGAGTCGGCGTCGATTTGAAGCTGTACGATCCTTCAGAAATGCATTTTTCGTGGATCGTGCAATTCCCGATGTTCGACCACGATGCCGATGCAGACAGATGGAACGCGATGCACCATCCTTTTACCGCTCCGTTGGACGAAGACTTGGCGGCGCTTGATAGTGATCCGGGGAAGGCACGAGCCAAGGCCTACGACTTGATTATCAATGGCTACGAAGCGGGCGGTGGAACGATCCGAATTCACGACAGTGAAACTCAGTCGAAAGTTTTCGGTCTGCTTGGCATGGGCGAGCAGGATGCCAAAGAGCGATTTGGCTTTCTGCTTGATGCTCTCCAGTACGGAGCACCTCCGCACGGAGGGATAGCGCTTGGAATCGACCGAGTTGTCATGCTGTTCGCTGGCTTGGACAACATTCGCGATTGCATTGCGTTCCCGAAAACGCAAAAAGCATCCGACATGATGACCGAAGCGCCGAACGTTGTCGACAAAGTTCAGCTAAGAGAGTTGGCCATCGAGTCGACCGTTGAAGATGTGGCTGAGGAAGAAGCTTAACGCAAAGGTAAAAGTCTCGCACCCAAAAGGTGGTCAACTCAGTTTTGACGGACCATTAGCTTGACGCAATCAGCTGTTCCATGTGTGCTACTGGGCATTGTTCGTATTGCCCGAACTCGTGTTTGAAAACTTGAAGCTGAGCATCCTCTGCGGACGCGGGTTGGAATCCGTACATCTCGGCGGTGTATCCCACACAGTTGTGATCTTTCAGCATCTCGAACCTTTCGAGACGAGACATCGGGTTTAGCTGACTTCGTGGCACTCGAAATTGCACTCCGTCCCAAAGCTGGATCAGTACTTGCGAGTTCGATTCAAGAAGTATCGGCATACAGATCACGAGTGCGTCTCCATGCCTTACGTAGCAGTTGATCAACATCGCTGCTGTTTCTAGCGGTTCGTCTGATGAAAGTTCCGTTTCGCGGATGACGCCCAAGTTGAATTGTCCGTCTTCTTGGCGTTTGACGTGTCGAGCATTTCCTGAAAAGTTTCCACCGCGGTGCTCAACGATTAGCGGCTTGTTGTGCGGCATCATGAGTAGATCAAGACCGGTGATTCCAATGCCGGAAATTGACTCATCGACAATTTCACCTTCCAGTTTGATACCGTCGACAGTCAAAGTGCACGCTTCCCCGCCTGAGGGCATCCGAAAGTATTTGCGGCGGTTTTCCATGGTTCTCTTTCCTCAAAGCAGTCGTTCGTATCTATTTCATTGGCTGATTGCCCAAAAATGGTGGGTAAAATCAGACGAGATGCCAAAGTTCGTAGATCGCTGATTTCGGTTTTGCGCGTCAGGTCGCGAATGCCGCTGTGGAAATTTGTTCCGAATGTGAAAGATCTAATAGATGGAAGGATACGCCTTCCGAATCACAATTCGTGTCCGTCTCAGTTGCTTCACGTTGAGTACGGTGTCGGTTGAGGATAAGATTTGAGCACCATTTTCCTACATGTATGAAAGCAACAACGTGAAATTCTGTGCCGACCGCAAGTTTCTTTTTCTGAACAGTTTCTTAATGGTGTTTGTATTGTGCGCTGTGTCGCCCAATCAAATGCTCGCCCAATCGGCTTCCAAAACAAAGATCAAGGTTCAGATCAAACTCAGCGACGAACTGGAATCGGAACCGGTTAGCGGTCGCCTGTTTTTGTTTTTTGGCAAAGGTATGAATCCTCCGATGCAGGGGCCAAACTGGTTTTCTCCAGAGCCGTTTTTTGCCAAAGATGTCGTTGATGTGAAACCCGGCGATGTGATGACGATCGATCAGGATGTTAAGGGATGCCCGGGTACGTTTGATGATGTCTCATCCGGTCGATGGAAAATCCAAGCGGTGCTGGACCATGATTTTCAATACGCTGATCATAAAAACGGACCGGGTAACTTTTACTCCGATCCGATTCGAGTTGCCTTTAAGAACGGCGAAGCCAACGACGAGATTTCGCTTGAGTTAAAAAACGTGATCGCGCCGAAAAAGATTGAAGATACGGATCGATTCAAGCTTGTCGAATACAAGAGTGAGCTGCTTTCGGAATTCCACGGTCGCGATGTGGTCGACCGCGCTGGAGTTGTTTTGCCGGCTTCGTACGATTCAAACACCAATAAACGCTATCCCGTTTACTACGAGATTACGGGTTTCGGTGGCACGCTTCGAAGTGTAAGCCGCAGATACGGGAAATCACCTCGGCCTGCCGGAACCGGCGAAGCCGAATTCATTCATGTTTTCTTGACGGGACAATGTAAGTGGGGGCATCACGTCTACGCGGACAGCGCCACCAATGGACCTCGCGGTGAAGCGTTCATCAAAGAGATGATCCCGTTGATTGATTCAAAGTTTCGAACGATCGCAGAACCCACTGCTCGATTCGTCGGCGGTCACAGCAGTGGCGGTTGGTCGTCGCTTTGGCTGCAAGTGACCTATCCGGAAAGCTTTGGTGGCTGCTGGAGCACCGCGCCGGATCCAGTTGACTTCCGTGATTGGCAAGGCACCAACATTTACGCTGGAGAATCGGTTTTCTATGAAGCGGATGGTAAGACGAAGAAGCCGCTTGGACGAATGAACGGAAAAGCGATCTTGATGTATCCAGACTTTTGCGTCATGGATGATACGCTCGGTCGCGGCGGGCAGCTGCGAAGTTTCGAAGCAGTATTTAGTCCGCTTGGCGATGACGGATTGCCGATGAAAGCGTGGGATCGCACGACTGGAATCCCAAATCAGGAAGTCATCGATTATTGGAAGCGGTACGACATCAGTCGAACGCTGCAACAGGATTGGGGCAAGCTGAAGGATCGCCTCGCCGGGAAGATCAACGTCTTCATGGGCGACATGGACACATTTTACCTCGAAGGCGCGACGCGGTTACTTGGCGAACGGGTCCAGGAGATGGGCATTGATGCAAGTGTGGAAATGTTCCCGGGCAAAGACCATATGAACCTGGTTGATCCGGCGCTTAAAGGCAGAATCATGCGTGAGATGACTGAAGCGTTGCGTGCGAATCATCCGGAGAACTAAGTTGAGCCACGAATCGATTCGATTGGCAACGCAAGCCGACACTGACGGCATCGTTGAATTGATCGACGGCATCTTAAAAGAATACGGCGATCGAATTTGTTTGACTCCGGGTGGATCGGAGGCCGACTTGCTGGACATAGACGGAGGCTATCGAGCAAAAGGTGGCGAGTTTTGGGTTCTCGAGTCGGTTGAGAAAGGCGTTGGTCGCGTCGTTGGAACGCATGCGACTCGACCAGATCCAGAGAACGGGGAGGTTTGCACTTTTAAGCGGCTGTACCTTCATTCAGAATTCCGCGGAACGAACTGGGGTCGCGAATTGATGCAAGTCACGATCGACTGGGCGCGAGATTCAGGATTCAAACGCGTTGAATTTTGGTCGGACACGAGGTTCAAGAGGGCGCATCGGTTTTTTGAAAAGTTTGGATTTCAAAAATCGGGTGAGGAGCGGCATATGGCTAATTCGGTCGTTCCGTATTCTGAGTGCTTTTTCTTCCTTGAGTTGTAGTCGTTTGCTTTGAGTGCTTGACGGTGTCTACTCGTTCAACTCCGCGGGCGGGCGATCACCCAAGTGTTTGTGCACCGTCGAGCCCGTAACGCTAGTGGGTTTGCGATCGAATCTCGATCAACGGATACGTTTGCGGATCTAAATAAAGTGTTGGACTCTTGCGAATCGTAATTCCTTATGCACCACGCCTTGTGGCCGTCATGTTTGTCGACGCCTCGGCAGGAGTTTGCACAGTCGCATACTCTTCGGCATTGTCGGTCGTCAGGCCGTTGTAGTGCTGGCTCTAGTCGGGATAGATCACCAACTCAACGTGCCTTCCCCCTTTAAGGCTCTAAAGGCCCTACTGCAAAAAGGTTCCCGTCGCTTCAGCACTTTCCGTATGGCAGACTAGATTGTCGTGGTAACCATAGGGAAAATCATCGCACAAAGAGTTGTTGCGACGCAACAGGCAATGTGCTCATTTTTTTGAAGTACAGGCTAAGAGATATCAGTAGCAATCGCGCGAAATGCCCAAAGTCACATTTTCTCGCACTTAGCTGGCGATTACAATTTAATGAATTGAAAAAATGAAAAATAGGCGCCTTATATGCAACTTGTATCAATAGAAATCAATGACCCAAATGTCGGCTGGAAGCTAGAACGCGCGGAATTTTTCTCCGACGTAACATTACTCGTAGGCCTATCCGGAGTCGGGAAGACCCGAATTTTGGAAAGCATTCGAAAACTATCGAGTATTTCGCGTGGCATAACTTCTGCGAGATTCTTCGGAATTGATTGGCGGCTTGAATTCAATCATGGTGGAAGCTCATTTGTCTGGACTGGACAATACGAAGCCGCAGGGGACGACAACGATGAGATCTTTTCCACCTTGGAGCCTCCCTTTATTGAAGACGACAATGCAAACACTCCAAGCTTGTTGTTGGAACAATTGCAAATAGATGGAGTCGTAATAGCAGATCGGAAAGGAGAAACAATTCTTTTGGACGGTAAGGAAACACCGAAGCTTTCAAACAAAGAAAGCCTAATACACATCCTGAAAAATGAAGAATCAGTTGGAAAGGCACACAGTGGCTTGGATTCAATCCTTCACGTCGATCATTCGGAATCACGTCGCCAATTTTATTCGTTTGGCAGCAAATTTGAAATGCTCAAGAAGAAACTGGCAACGATTGAACAAATTCGCGCTGAAGACATACCTACTCATTTAAAACTGGCATTGGTCCATGAGAATTGCCCTGACATTTTCGATGACATTTCAACCCAATTTCAAGAGGCTTTTCCAAACGTTGACGAAATTGGTATCCGATACGTCGAATTTGGCCCATCCAACAAATTGCCGCGACTCTACATGAAAGAATCCGGCGTCGACAAGCTCATTCCCGAAGAAGCATTTTCGTCTGGCATGCATCGAACACTCCTGCACTTAAGTCGCATGTCGCTGTGGCCTGACGGAACTGTTGTCCTTGTGGACGAATTTGAAAACAGCTTCGGCGTCAATTGCATCCATTACGTTACGCAAGATTTGCAAGTTCACAGTCAACGAATGCAATTTATTTTGACTAGTCATCACCCGTACATTATCAACAATATTGAAAAGAAGAACTGGAAGATTGTTAGTAGGAAGGGCAACGCCGTTAAAGTTAGCGGATCGGAATTGCTAAAGACTGAGTCCAGTCATCATGAAGCATTCTTGCAATTGTTGAATCTGCCGCAATATTTTGAAGGGATCTATGTCGAATGAACCTTTACTTTCTCGTTGAGGGTAAACGAACGGAAAAGAAACTCTACCCTGCTTGGTTGGAGATACTTGCACCGGCCCTCAAACGGGTTGAAAGTCTCGCAGACATTGACACGTGCACCTACTACATATTCAGTGGAAACGGATATCCTTCACTGTTTAATCATTTCGAAAATGCAGTGAAGGACTATTTGGTTTGTGGCAAGTTCGATCGCTTGGTTGTCTGCCTAGACGTCGACGATTCCACACCAGATGCTCGAAGCGAAATCGTTGCAGCGACAGCTAAGGCAGCGGGTTTGCCCGAAACTGAATTGTCAATAATTGCCCAAGAATGTTGCATTGAGACTTGGTTTCTCGGAAATCGAAAAGCGGTTTCACCAACACCCAATATTTCTGAATTATGCAAGTTGCTCAAGTACTATAACGTTCGCGAAAACGATCCTGAAGCCATGGGATTTCCGCCAGAATTTTCTGCCCGTTCTGTTTTCCACGATCACTTTTTCAAGCTGGTGTCCCGCGACAAGGGCTTTAGGTACACCAAGACCAATCCACGGCACGTCACGGATGAAACGTATCTGCGCGAACTAATCGCAAGACGTGAGGACACTAAACAAATGGATTCGTTTGGATCTTTTTTGGCTCTCTGTGAAGAGATATCGGAGAAGTGTTGAGATTGGGGTCAAGGGACTGCGGGAACTGCTGGATCGGAAGCCAACATCGGGCGTGACGCTTCTTTAGATGCCTCGGCGTACGGCGGCCGATTGATGTTTGGACCGAACTGTATCCGAATCAGCCAAGCCAAAGGATTGCAAGCGACAGCGTCAGAACACTACGCCTTTCCCAGCAACCAAATCACCAACCCCTTTTGGGCGTGTAGGCGATTGTTGGCTTGTTGAATGATGGCGCTGCGGTCTGAGTCAATGACTTCGGATGCGACTTCTTCGCCGCGTCGAGCTGGCAGGCAATGCAAAAATTTTGCGCCATCAGCTGCTTGGTTCATGACGTTGTCGTTGACTTGATAGTCAGCCAGATCTTTGAGTCGTTGTTTCGATTCAGCTTCTTGCCCCATACTGGTCCAGACGTCGGTGTAGACGAAGTTGGCCCCGTCAACCGCTTCGGCAATGTTAGCAGTTTGCTTGATCAGTGAGTTTCCGTTTTGCTCGTTGAGCTGGTCGATGAATGAAGATTCAAACTGGTACCCTTCCGGCGCAGCGATGCTCATGCGGATGCCAAGCTTGCTGCAGATCAAAGCGAGACTGTAAGTGACGTTGTTCGCGTCGCCAACATAGGTGATGTGACTGCTGAGAAAACTATCGCCAGCGATTTCCTTCACGGTCAACAGGTCAGCGAACGCTTGGCAGGGATGTGAAATATCGGTAAGGCCATTGATAACCGGACAGCGACTGTATGCAACTGCTTCTTCGACTTTGGCGTGGCTCTTGGCGCGAACTACTAGCAGGTCAAGATAGCTGGTGAGGATCGGCATGAAGTCGCAAAGTGGTTCACGTGAACCCCAACCTACGTCTTGCCCCAGAAACAGGCTGTTTCCGCCCAGCTGCGTCGTTAGCGTTTCGAAACTTACACGGGTGCGAAGCGATGGCTTTTCAAACAGGAGTCCAACGGTGTGTCCAGACAGCAGAGCAGGGCGGTCGCCGCTTTCAAGTTTTGATTTGTAAGCGGTTGAGATGTCGAGGACTTCGCGAATTTCTTCGGATGTTAGTTCGTGAAGTGAAAGGACGTGTCGCATGTTTGGATTCCGAAATGTTCCAGGGTAATGTTTGTTTTTCGTCTAGCCATTAGCAGGCAGCCCGCGTGTTTGTCGTTCGAAACACCGACGCCTTCGGCTAGACGTTAAACGATGAGCGAACCGCGTGCCCAGCAGGAGGGACTCGCTCAGTTTTCTGTTATTACGGTGCCGATGCCGCTGGAGGTGTAAACTTCCATCAGCAAACCGTGCCGCAGTCGTCCGTCGACGATATGAACTTTCTTTACGCCACGCCGAACGGTCTCGATACAGGCTTCGATTTTTGGAATCATTCCACCAGTAATGACACCGTCTTTGATAAGTTGTTCAGCAGCGGCGACCGTTAAAGACGAAATTGAAGAAGATGGATCATCAGGATCTCTCAAAACGCCCGGAACATCACTGATAAAGACCAGTTTGTCCGCACTTAGTTGCTGAGCTACGGTTGTTGCCACCGTGTCTGCATTGACGTTCAGCTTCTGACCGTCTTCGGTTGCACACATTGAGGGAATGAAAGGTGTTTGACCGTCGTGGCAAAGTTCGTCGATCACTTGCCGTTCAACTCGCGTGACTTCGCCCACGAATCCGAGGTCAACATCCATCCCGTCATCATCTGCCAATTTCAATAGTTTACCTTGAAGCACGGGCGTTGATTCAAAATTCAACGTCTTCGCTCTGCCGCCGATCTTTTCGAACCGGTCCGCCAAATCGTTGTTGGTTTCAACGGCCAGAACGCGTTCCACAATCTCCAACGTTCGCTGATCGGTGTAGCGACGACCTTTCACGAATCGAGATTCGATGCCTGCGGATTGCATTGCGGCGCTGATGCGTGCTCCGGCTCCATGGACCACGACCGGTCGCATGCCAACCGTTTCCATGAAATGAATATCAAGCAACAGATGATGGAGTGCATCCTCATCCGCAAGAACGCTACCGCCAAGCTTAATGACGGTTGTCTTGTCGCGAAATTTTCGAATCCACCCCAGTGCTTCGATCAGCGTGTCGGCTTTTTCAATTGCAGTTTTCAAAGCCAACTCTATTCGATAACAACAATCTTTTCGATCTTGTCGCCAGCTTCGATTGCATCGATCACTTCGAGCCCTTCGCTGACTTTGCCAAAGCAAGTGTGCTTGCGGTCCAAGTGAGCTGTATTGGTTCGGCTGTGGCAAACGAAAAACTGCGAGCCGCCAGTGTTCAAGCCAGCGTGAGCCATTGAAAGGACACCACGATCGTGGAATTGATTTTCACCTGATACTTCGCAATCGATCTTGTATCCAGGGCCGCCAGTTCCGTTTCCGTCCGGGCATCCTCCTTGGATGACGAAGTCAGGAATCACACGGTGAAATGTGAGACCGTCGTAGAAACCTTTTTTGGCTAGGTCAGTAAAGTTCTTGACTGTCTTCGGTGCGTCATCGGAGTAAAAATCGACCTTCATTAGGCCCTTGTCAGTGTGGATTTCTGCTTGCATTGCTTCGTCGTGTTTGAGGAGACGGGAAATATCAATCCCGAATTGTCACATAAGCGAGGTGAGTTGCAAAGCCGTTATTGTACGCGACGGCTGGAGCCGGAAATTTCCGTGCTGTACGAGTTCGTGGCTGTGAAGCAATTGGCGCAATGAACATCATCTTCCCACTGGGAGGGTCGGAGCCCAACAGGAAATTGCATGTATTTCGCCAAGGTTCCGTCACTTGGAGAGTTGCGCAAGTTCATACTGGTAAGCACAACCCGACGCGTAAGTTTTGAAGTTGCACAAATACAAGCCCGAAGCGCAAGCGAGCGGATTTTTCCGAGGATTTCCGCATCCCTCGCTTGCGCGTCGGGCTTGTATCGGAACGCTTCGCTTTTTTAATCTTCACGTGTTTTGTCAAGTAGAATGAGAAATTTTGTCTCAAGTGTGCAACTTCAAAGAGCGTAAGCGAGGTACTAGCACTCGCCTAGCTGCACCTCGCTAACGCTTCGGGTTGTGATTTTGCCAACGTCCTAGGTAATCCAGCCACCATCAATCAGATGGATCGAGCCCGTCGTGTAGCCAGACTCGTCGGACGCAAGGTAAACGCAGAGCGCCGCGACTTCTTCCGGCTTACCGACGCGTCCAATTGGCTGGCGAGCAATAAATTCTGCCCGAGCTTTATCGTAGTCGCCGGTGTCGGACAATCGTTGGTCGAGCGAAGGTGTTTCAATGGTTGCTGGGCAGATCGCGTTGCAGCGAATGTTCTGACCAATGTAATCCGCGGCGATCGACTTACTTAAACCAATCACTGCTGCTTTGGTTGTCGTATAGACAAAGCGATTCGGAATGCCTTTAACGCTCGACGCGACACTGGACATGTTGATGATGCTGCCGCCGCTTCCGCTGATCATCTTTGGCAGGAAAGCGCGGCACATGTGGTACATCGATTTTACGTTCAGGTCAAATGAGAAATCCCAATCGGATTCTTCGCAATCGAGGATCGTTCCGTTGTGTACAAATCCGGCACAGTTGAACAGCACGTTGGCGTTCGAGTATTCCGCGGCAAATTTTTTGATCGCATCTCCATCAAGCACATCGAGCTTCACCGTTTTGATCGACGGATGATCGATCGTTGCGAGCGATTCTTCATTGATGTCAGTCGCAATGACTTGAGCTCCGTTTTCGGCAAACGCGAGCGCGGTTGCTTTTCCGATTCCGGCTCCAGCCGCGGTGATGACACAGGTTTTGTTTTCAAGTCGCATATTTATTCTCTTCTTCTATTATTCTCTTCTTCTATTTTACTTCCATGATGTCGCTGACTCCATCGCGCGACGCGACATGAATTTCGACGACGTCGCCAACCAAATCCTGATGTGTTCGCCGGGCGACTTCGGGTGAGTTATTGTCTTCCGAAAGGTGGCACAAGCATGCCCACTGCAATCGAAGGTTATCACTGGTTTGACTGACTGTTTCGTGCAGCAACAACGCTGCGTCTACGTTTGAAAGATGACCCCCGGCGCCGCGGATTCGTTTCTTTAGCTGTTGCGGGTATCGACCATGTTCCAGCATGGCATCATCGTAGTTACTTTCGATGATGACTGCATCCAAGGATCGCAAAACATCTCGAAGACCATCAAAAGCATGGCCCAAATCTGTCAGAATGCCAACTCGTTGACCCGCATGTTCGATGACGAATGCGACGCCTTCGGCACTGTCATGCGGCGTTGGAATCGTGTGAACGGCAACATCCTGAAATGCAATCGAACTTCCAGCCGTGAAGAATCGGACTTTGTTCATCTTGCCCGTCTTCAGATAACGCTGAGACGCGGCCAACGTGCGGCGCGTCAGGTATACGGGAAAATCAAACTTGCGTTGGAATACGCCCATCGATTTAGCATGGTCGCTGTGATCGTGTGAGATCAGCAGTGCATCGACTTTCGTGATATCGCGGCCATGTTGAGCGAGTCGAATCTGAGCCTGACGAGCACTAATTCCAGCATCGAAAAGCAAACGTACGTTCGGCGTTTCCACGTAAAAGCAATTGCCGTTACTTCCTGATTGCAGCGAGATCAACTTCATGCTGCAAGATTGTATCGCAAACCACAAAAAGTGGCATAGGCACGGCATAGGCAGCCATATCTGTGACCGAAGGGCAACGAAACTCCGTCCCAAATTCGATCAACTTGAGAAATCTTCAATACAGTCGTAGGATAAATCGCCCTCCATCCATAACAATCGCAAAACGTTGGTGAAAATGACTTATCGAACACTTCGCACAGCATGTGTCGCTTTGACGCTGGTTGCTTCGTTCCTAGCGACTGGTTATGCGCAAACGGAACAGGCTACGTCACTTGACTACATTCCTTTCAAGGAAGCCGTCCACGAAGCGACTTCGACGGGACGACCGTTGATGGTTCTGGGATTTACCGACACATGACCTCGCTGCCGATCTGCTGTTGAAACCATTAAATCTGATGAGACGGTTCAACAGCTGCTGACACAGTATGTGTCAATGAAGATGGAGTTCGGAACCGATGAATACTTCAACGTTTACGACACTGCCGCTGGCGGAAAAGAGAATGTTCCCAAGCGTATCGGCAAACCAACCCTGTTTGTTTTCGCGCCTAACGGTGACGTTGTGTTTGCTGGCTGCAATGGTACCTCGGGTATCAAGATCGATGATGACTTCAAAAAGACCTTGATCAACGGGATTGTAAAAACAGGCCAGATCACGCGTCCTGCAGTAGAAGTCCCTGACGCAAATGAGCTCAACAAAAAACTTCGCAAGCTGGTGTCTTCAAAAAAGACATTGGAGGCTGCTGCCGAACTTTCAGAAGTCTACTCGACTCACACACCTCAAACTGGCCCCTTCAGTGAAGCGAAACTTACAGAACTCAGCGAGCTTACTGGAGTCGCACTTCAACCACCAAGCCTCGGTACGAAGATCGACAAACAGGCAGTGAAACTGTTCACCAAAGCTCAAAAGACGATCGCGACCGAAATCAAATCGGTGAAACGAAAAAAGAAGTCAGCGGATCAGGCGGCTGTGGAAGTTGAAAGGACTCAACAAGCGTTTGCTGGATTTTCTGGATCGAAAGCATTCTTTGAAGAGAAATGGAAGGAGCTCGAAAAGGAGTCGGGCGTGGCTGATTTGCAGGCTAAGGCAAAGCAGGTTATCGCCGCTGAAACTCAGGAATAGTTGATGACGATTGCCAGCTGACATGCAATCACAAGCTGACATGCAATCACGAGCTGACATGCAATCACAAGCCAGAGGCTTATGCCACCTGGCCACCAACTACTCCAGCTTGAACAATCGCTTCATCGCGTCGAGCAACCCGACAGGTTCCGCTTGCCCATCGTCGGTCGCGGAATCTTCGCGAATCGACTCCAGCGGAGGATGCAGCAGCTTGTTGACCACGCGGTGGAAAGATTTCTCGATCTGTTCGCGATCTTTGTCGGAAACGGAATCAAGCCGATTCATCAATCGCTTGAGTTCTTCATCTTTAATCGAGTTGGCCTGCTTCTTCAGCTGCGCGATCGTAGAACCGCTCGCACGGCGACGCGTGTCACGAAAGAACAATTCCGTTTCGTCTTGGACGATCTTTCGTGCTTTGGGCCACTGGTTTTTTCGTGAATTCAGATTCCGTTCACACTCCCGCTGCAAGTCGTCCAACGAGTACAGAAAAACGTTGTCGAATTGTTCTCCAATTCGATCGTCGAAGTCACGTGGAATCGCAAGGTCGAGAATGAACAGCGTCTTCTGCTTACGAGCTTTCATCACCGGTTCGAAGCTCTCCACATTCACGATCGGCTCGCTTGCCCCCGTCGTGCTGATCACCAAATCAGCCAACGACAACTGATGGTGAAGCTCTGACCATGCAGCGGTCTGACCACCAAACTGATTCGCAAGCGAAACTGCTCGTTCCGCGGTTCGATTGGCGACCGTGATCTGATTGGCGCCAGCGGCTTTCAAATAGGTCAGCGTTTCTTCACTCATTTCTCCGGCGCCGAGAACCAGAATTTTCTTGTTGTCGAGCCGTTCGAAAATTTGCTTCGCCAGAACATTGATCGCAACGCTGGGAACACTGACGCGGTTTTCGTGAATCTTCGTCTCGGTAGATACCCGCTTCGCGACTCGGATTGCCGCGTCGAACATCCGATGGATCAAAGGCGATTTGGGTCGTGCCTCGGTCGCCAACTCATAAGCTTGCTTCACTTGCGAGACGATTTGGGATTCGCCGACGACCATGCTGTCGAGGCTGCTGCTGACGGTGAACAGATGCGAAACCGCATCACTGTCTCGATGCGCATACAGCGCCGAATCGAGTTCCTGAACCGGAACATCATGTCGCGAAGCAAGCAGCTCGATCAGATCCATCCTCGAAGGAACGGAATCCGATTGGTCCGCTAGAACGTAGAGCTCCGTGCGATTGCAAGTCGACAACAACAAGGCTTCGGATTCGGGAAACTTTTCATAGTACGAATCCAAGAACCCCGAAACCTGATTCGGCGCAAATGAAACTCGCTCTCGAAACGACGCGTCGGCGACATGATGCGAGCAGCCGATGACCAGCATATTCATGGCTCGCCTCCCGTTGCGTGGCCGACCCACCATACGATGCCGAGCTCGAGAACCAAAAACAGAAAGCTAACCAGAACCAACATCGCGACCTTGCGACCGTTTCGCGATGGCTGGTAAATGCGACTGCCGATGGAAGCAAAAATCAGCCAGCCAAACAGAACCGCAGACGTCCAGATCACCGGGTTTTGCCAAGGAATCACGATGCCTGAGGATGTTCCCGTCAGGTTTCGAGCGATCCCAGAAACAAAACCAATTCCCAAAAAACAGGCCGAAGCGAGCAGGGATCTTTCGGCATAACGTTGCAGCCACTCGAGCGACGGCAGACGAAACTGCCCGGACTTGGAAATGCTTTTTGATTTCAACCTTCGAGAGTGAATCAGATACATGACTCCGAACACGAATCCAAGCGCCACAACCGCGGTGCCAATCAGTAGGGCGACTCCGTGAACCATACTCCAAATCGATTTCTCGCGAACGGCTGAGAATTGTGTTTCGCTGCCAACGTAACTGCCCCAACCGATCAATCCGAGGACAACTGGCAGAAGGAATATGCCGATAGGCGAGTTGAACTTTTGGAAAATCAGCCAAAGGTAAGCCGCCGCCAACAACCATGCTCCGGCCAGCGACCAGCCGAACCAACTCCCCAGCCAAAGACCGGACTGATCGAAACTCACGTTGGCGCGATAGAACAGATAAACGGTGTGAGAAAACAGACCTGCAATCGCAAATCCGATCTTGATCGTCGAACGAACGGCCGATCGCGGAATGTACATCCGCATTAACTCGATGGCCAGCACAACAAGATAGCTGGCAGCGAAGCAGGTGATCGAGATTTTTTCAGGCCAGTTCATGATCAGTAGCCGCGTCTCGCCGAGACGCGGAATAGGTTGGTTTACGATTTCCCGTTTTGCTTTGCGAGGCCGTGTTCTAAAAGTTTCTTGTAGAGCGTATTTCGATTGATGCCCAATCTCTGGGCTGCTTTGGTTTGCGTTTGATTGCAACCCGCCATGACTTGCTTCAACAGTTCTTTTTCAACCGGATCAACAATCTGCTTGTGCAAGTCTTGGGCTTCGACAGCCGCCTTGCCGATGTGGCTTTCAACGAACTCTCGAATTAGGGACTCGTCATCTGATGGGCGGAACACCGTCGAACGAGCCGCTTCGGTGTTGCCTGTTACCGCTGCCGGCAACAATTTCTTCTCCAACACTTCATCTTCCGAGAGCACGACGGCTCTCTCAATATAGTTCTGCAATTCGCGAACGTTGCCCGGCCACGCGTAGTCAAGCAACGCCTGCATCGCAGAAGGTTCGACTTTCGTGATCTGTTTTGCATTGCGCTGAGCGTAGAATTTCAAAAAGTACTTTACTAATAGCTCAACGTCATTACCGCGACGACGAAGCGTTGGCAATCGAATCGGCAATACGTTTAACCGCCAAAACAGGTCTTCACGAAACTTGCCTTCTGCGACCAATTCGTTCAGATCGCAATTGCTGGCCGCGATAACCCGAACATCCACCGGAATCGTGCGCGTGTCGCCGACTCGCTCAAATTCGCGTTCCTGAAGGACTCGCAAGAGTTTGACTTGCAACGTCAGCGACGTCGAATTGATTTCGTCGAGGAAAATCGTGCCGCCGTGGGCTGCTTCGAAGCGTCCTGTTCGGTCACGAATCGCGTCCGTGAACGAGCCTTTGACGTGCCCGAAAAGTTCACTGTCGAGTAGCGTCTCTGTCAGTGCTCCACAGTTGACTCGCACGAACGGACCGCTGGCTCGATCGCTCAGCTGATGCAGCGACGAAGCGATCAGTTCCTTACCCGTTCCCGTTTCGCCCATCAGCAGAACCGACGCACCGCTGGCAGCAAACTTACGAGTCAGCTGATAGGTCTCGCGCATAACCGCGGATTCGCCAATCAGCCCATCTAGCGGCGAATCGTCCACATTCTTGAATCGTGATTTAGGATCGGGCATATTTGGCAGAGAGGATGGCGGTCAATTACCCCATTTCAGCACGAGTCCTGTTTTAGACAAGGGTAGAACCGAGTTTTTGCTTAGATGAAAGGCACCTATGCCGGAAAAAAGGGCATAGCGGAGCGATACGGTTACTTCCGCTCAACGATTTGATATGGCTTGCTGGGAACCCGCAAGTTTTTGAACGAATCGATTCGTGTTCAATTTCATCTCCCGCAAGCCAGTCTGACTTGTCGAGTCTGATCTTTGTTCGAGTACCACCGGTGTGAAAGTTTGTGCTTGCCTCCAGCGGATGCCCACACTTGGGCGCTGACACTGCCATGGCTGCCAAATACACTGGAAGGGATTGGACCGCGATTCCTTTACTTAGTGTACAAAAAAAAGTGACCGGAATACTCCAAGTCACTTTTGTGTGGTTTGATTGTTGTTCGCGAACTATGCGATCGAGCCAATTTTGACTTTGACGAATTTTTGGCGATGGCCGTTGCGTCGCTTGCTGTTCTTACGGCGACGGAACTTTTGGACAACGAGCTTTTCGCCTTTGGTCTCTTCGAGAACTTTGGCGGTAACGGTGGCACCGGCGAGAGTTGGCGTACCCAACTTGAGGCCGCTGTCTCCGGAAACTGCGAGAACACGCTCGAATTTCAATTCTGATCCGGCTTCGACTTCGCGATAGTCGATCTCAAGGATTTGTCCTTCTTCGACTTTATATTGGCGGCCGCCGTCTGCGATAATTGCGTACATTTTGCTGTGTGTTTTAAGTGTTCCGTGAATTTGAAGCCCCGGATTGTAGTCAAACCGGGAAAACGCGCTAAGAGCCAAAACTGGGGAATTACAGCTGAAAACGGCTCTTTTTGGTACTCAGCTTGAGGAAAATGACCCGTGTCACCTAATTTCCAGTCATTCAGCCGCTCGTTCGATCGTATCCGGGCAACTCTCGATCGCACAAATTGAATGAAATTGGGCATCCCTAGGCCAACCGTTAAATCTGGTTTGAATAACGATTGGCGCACACTCCCGCTTCTTCGACCGCATTCGTTTCAGGTCTCAGTAGCTTCACCACGCTGCTGAGCCTTTTTCTTGTGCTGGCGAGGCAGTTTTTTGAATCTCGCCTGGATCGCATTCTCACTCACATAATCCAGAGTCTTCTGAACCATCGATATGCTCATCAGGCTGTAAGTTATGGTGCTGCCGATGGTCGCCAATGACATCAGAAGCATAAACAGATTTCGAATCAACGAATTTTCGGTCGGTGGTGAAACGACAAGGGATATCAAAAGCGCCCAAGTGATGACAAGTGAAGCGACAACCAAAGTCAGCCAAAGTTGCGCCCTCGCAGTCGCATTTGTTACTTGGTGCGATCCGACGCCAAGTTCCTTGCAAAAGGCAATGAAAACGAACAAGGAAATCGCACTCAAAATCTGGGCGAAGAAAAATGCGAGCAATGCAATTGCCGCTTTCTCCATATCGGAATTTGTTCCGATGGCCCAAGCAATGAAAAACGCGCCACCCACTGCGATTAAGAAAGTGACAATCTGCAGCACAACGACAATCTGTATTTTGTCTCTCTCGGATTTCTTTGGGGCTGCACAGCAAAAGCAAAAGCCAACGAACTGCAAAAGGCCTATTACTCCAGAGTAGACTTGAAAACCCAATATTGCCAACGGTGATACATTCTGAAAATTTCCGACCCCAAGAAATGAGAACAGATAGATCAGGTAGCTCATCAACCCAAGGAACAGTCCAATCATCGCCACATAGACAATCCACAAACCGATTCTCACGAACTGGTAGTTTGGAGGAGGCGACCCGCGCTTTCGCGGCGTTCTCTTTTGTGGAGCTTCTGCCAGAGGCGGAAAATCTGACTCCACGTTGCTGGAGGTCACGTAGGGATTGTCGCTCATGATTCGGGGCTTTTGGGAGGCTGGAAGAAACAAAAGGCTTGCACAATTCTATCAAAGTCAGAGCCAGCAAGTCGAAGTTGGAACAACTTCAAGTTTCAACGTCCCTGAGCCGAAACGATAACTTTACGAATCCACACCAGAAGGTCGAAAGACATGGGTTTTCTAAGCGGAAGTGTCACATTCGAGCGATTTCGTGTGACCGAAGATCAAACAGGTTCTTTCGGCAAATCCCACATTGAAAAGCTCAAGAAGCACCGCATTGGAAAGTCAAGCGCGAACCTCCACGAGCAGCCAGCCACCGGCTTCTCCGGCGGCGCTCATCTGCTGGATACGGATTTCGATGAAGCCAAGAACATTATCGGTGAGGCAATGCATTTTGGCGTCCGCGTTGATGCATGCCAAATTCCTGGACCGATGAAGCGGGCTTGGACCGCGATCGAGCTCGCGGGCATCATGAAAGATAACGAGGGCGGACGGCCTTCGAAAACGCAGCGCGAAGAAGCCAACGAAGCCGTCGAAGCTCGCTGCATCGCCGAAGCGGAAAAGGGTAACTACCTGCGGATGAGCGAAACTTCTGTGCTGTGGGATGCGGCGACAGAAACCGTTTACCTTGGGGGCACCAGCGAGAAAGCAAATGACAACTGCCTTGAGATTCTGAACCGCGCGTTTGGGCTCGAGTTCAGCAAAGTCACTTCTGGATCGTTGGCAGTTACCTACGCAGAGGGCGGAGACAGCGACTTGACCGCGTCTCTCTACAACACTTCTGCAACAGCATTTCATCCGGAAGGCTCCAACAACGTCGTTTGGTGGAACGGAATGAATGACAACTACGATTACCTTGGCAATGAGTTTCTGCTTTGGCTTTGGTGGACGTGGCAATCAAAGTCGGACACGATCAAGCTGTCGGACGGTTCAGAAGTTTCCGGCATGTTCGCACGTTCGCTGTCTCTCGATTGTCCGATTGGCGAACATGGCAAGGAATCGATCTCGGCCGAGTCACCCATTGCGTTGCCTGAAGCGATTCTGGCCATTGGCATGGGCAAACTGCCTCGCAAAGCCGGGCTGACATTGGTCCGCGAAGATCAACAATTTGATTTCACACTGCAGGCCGAAACGTTTTCGATCGGCAGTGCCAAGATCAGCCAAATTGGCAACGACGATGCGATTCGTGATTCGATCGACCGCATCGAGAGCATTCGTCAACTTTCGGAAACGTTGGATCTTTTGTTTGAAGCCTTTTGCCAAAAGCGAATCGGCAAGAAGTGGAACGCCGAGCAAAAGAAGATCACAGATTGGCTTCGCTCGGATCAGCCGAAGCCGAATAAGCGGGCAGCGTAGGGCAGGCTGTGCCTGCCGATGTCATTGGGGCGTTCCCGATTTCCAAGGAACGTTGATTTGATGGGACGTTTTCAAAAACGCGTTGTCATGCTGGCATAACGGTGATGGGACGTTTTCGAAAGCGCGTTGTCATGCACAGCATGACCTACTTCAGCGTCACAATGCTCGCGTTATCAACATGGTCGGTGACGATCGTGCCAAACAACGTCTGTCCAGCGACATCGTAAATTCCAACAGCAACAACGCTTCCTGCCAGTCGCTCGTTGCCGTCAAACACGACAATGCGATCGCAGTGTGTGCGACCGGTCAGCTGAATTGGCCCCGAGCCAGTGGCATCGGCTTCAACTTTGTTGACCGGATTCTCGCTGCGTTTCGATGGACCTTCAACCAACACGTCCATCGTGCGGCCCATGAACTTTTGGTTGTCCTCATCGCTGATTCGATCCTGAACAGCCAGCAAATCGTTGTTGCGGCGTTTCTTGACGTCGTGTGGAATGTCATCGGGAAGGTGATCCGATGCTTTCGTTCCAGGACGTTCTGAATACTTAAAAATGAAGCTGTTTTTAAATCGACATTCCTCGACCAGCTTGATCGTCTCCTGAAATTCCTCTTCCGTTTCACCACAAAAGCCAACGATGAAGTCGCTGGAAATCGCAGCACGTTCGCCAAGCACTTCATGGATCCGAGCCATCATGTCGCGATAGTCAGCCACGGTGTAACCACGCTTCATCCGTTTCAAAACCGCGTCGCTGCCGCTTTGAAGTGGAACGTGCAAGTACGGAGAACACTTTTTCAAATCACGAATCGCGTAAAGCAAATCGTAAGTCATGTCTTTCGGATAACTGGTCACGAATTTGATTCGCTCAATGCCGTCGATATCGTGCAGCTTGTGCAACAAGTCCGCCAGCTTGGTGACCGTTTTGTCTTCGGCAACATGCTTGTAACTGTTGACCGTTTGACCAAGCAACGTGATCTCTTTCGCGCCTTGATCCGCAAGCAGAACCGCCTCGTCATAAATCTGTTGTGGATCGCGACCCTGCTCAGGACCTCGCGTCATCGGCACGATACAATAAGTACAGAACTTGTCGCAACCGATTTGAATTCGCAGGTAAGCCTGAAATGGCGTTGGACGCATCGACGGATCACGAAGCGGATCGAAGGTCTCGTGTGAACGCTTGATGATGTCCAGCTTGCCGTCTTTTCGACCGAGCCCAACGGCCGTGTGCTGCCCGCCTTCGGTGCGAGCTTTTTCGATCAGGGCGGGGATCTCTTTGAGTTGTCCCGGTCCTACAACGATGTCGACGAACGGAGCCTTTTTGAAGATCAGTTTTTGATCTTTCTGAGCCATGCATCCCATCACACCAATGATCTTGTCGGGATGCTTTTTCTTCTCATCCTTCAAACGCCCAAGCGCACTGTAGGTTTTGTTTTCCGCTTGTTCGCGAACCGAGCAAGTGTTGAACAGAATCGTGTCAGCATCGGCGACACTGCTGGCGAGTTCATATCCTTGGCGGCGCAGGTCGGCGACAACCATTTCACTGTCCAGCACATTCATTTGGCAGCCGACGGTATCGATATAGAGCCGATGAATCGTTTTGGTTTCGACGGCGGTTTCGGTTTCAGTTTGTGGCGAATCAGTGGCCATTTGGCAGGTCGCAGAATCGAGTTTTGGGTCGGGAAATTCGGTCTGGTAATGTAACACGGGGCAGGGCGAAAAATTAGAGCAAAAAACGTAGGACGGTGGTCCCCACCGTTTGTTGCATGTCTACGGCGGAGACCGCCGTGCTACGATGTACGGTGGTCCCCACCGTTGGCATGCTTTGATTTGTGCGTGTTAACGGTGGGGACCACCGTCCTACGTGTCCCGGCAACTCCAATACGTGTACTGATCTGTCGACAATCCGGCTCGACTGGGATTTTCGGCGATGTACCGATGAAAGTTCTCCAACTGCTCTGCGTTTCGAACCATATGATCAAACGGCTCGCCCTGCCAAAAACGTCCGGTTCGTGCCAGCATTTTGTTGATTGCTCTCGCTGAAAACCGTTGAATCTCACGAAACTGCTTCCTCAGAAAGTACTCCTCTCGCATCTGAATCAGAACGTGGACATGGTTCGGCATCACCACGAAGCTTTCGAGATCGTAACGCTCGCTGTTGAAGTGCAGAATCGACTTGCAAACTTCGGCTCTACAATCGTGTCGATTGAGCGTGCACTCGCCGTGGCAGTTGTCGAGCCGTTGATGCCATTGACGATTCTTGAACTTTCTCAGCTCGGTTTTTAGCCGAGGAGAAACGGACGTGGAGTTGAGTACGTCTTCCACATTGGAACCTGCCAATCCATTCTCTTTGAGCCAGCTTTCAATTTCGTCATGCCATTGCTGCACGACTGCGTGTGGCATCGAATCTGCAAGCCGCATGGTGACGAAGGTGACAGTCCCTGATTGTTCTTTATGCGGAAGCTTGCGGTGAGAGTCGAATGTTTCGTCGCGTCGGTCGAAGAATCCCCATTCGATTGGCTCTGGCACGAAGGTGCTCCCAAGAGATTTTTAAAGACGTAGGACAGCGGTCTCCGCTGTTAACTTTAATATAACAACGGTGGGGACCACCGTCCTACGTTGCTGCGTTACAATATTTTCATGCCTGATACCACTTCCAAACAGGAAACTTCCTCGGTTGCGCTCAACCATTTCGTTTTCTGGCCGCCGTTCCTGTTGTTGTTGGTTGCGGTCGTCCTGAACTTCGTTTCGCCTGACACCGTCGATGAGGAAGGAAATGCCGTTCAGGGTGCATTCTCAACCATCATTGATGGAACCAACGATTGGATTCTTGATCACTTCAGTTGGCTGTTTAGTTTGTGCGCTTTTCTGGCGCTGTGCCTCTGCATTTGGATTTGCTTTTCCAAGTTCGGCAAAGTTCGCATCGGAGGTAGCAAAGCCGAACCGTTGATGAGCATGTGGAACTGGTTCTCGATCACCATCTGTACCACGATTGCGATCGGCATTCTGTTTTGGTCAACGGCTGAACCGATCACTCACTACACGGACCTTCCCGCAAACATCGCTCCGCCGAATACGCCCCAGGCCGCGACGTTTGCGCTTTCGACGATGTATCTTCATTGGTCGTTCACGCCGTATGCGCTGTACTGCGTCGCGTCACTAATGTTCGCGTTTGCCTACTACAACATGAAGAAGCCGTTTTCGCTTGGATCCACGATCACGCCGCTGGTAGGCAATTGGGCGACCGGAAAAGGTGGCAACGTGATCGATGCAGTTTGCCTTTATTCACTGGTCGCCGGAATGGCGGCGGCACTCGGGTCCGGAATCCTGATGCTCGGAGGAGGACTCGCTGACATCGCGGGCATTCCTTCCAACGCGACGACGTGGGCCTGCATTGCGATTGCAATCGTAGGCACGTTTATCGTCTCTAGTGCAACGGGACTGATGAACGGAATTCGAATCCTGTCGGACATCAATACGAAACTGCTGATGCTGTTGGCGGTGGTCGCCTTGTTCTGCGGTCCAACGATCTGGATCCTGACTCAAAGCGGTCAATCGCTGGTTGATTACGTTGTTCATTTTGTGCCTCGCAACGCTCAGTTCTTTCCGGAAGAATGGGGAAAAAGCTGGACTGTTTTCTATTGGGCAGTTTGGCTCGCGTGGGCGCCAATCACGGCTTGCTTCTTGGGGCGAATTTCGTACGGAAGAACCGTTCGCGAATTCATGTTGATCAACTTTATCTTTCCATCACTATTTGCGATCGCGTGGATGTCGATCTTCAGCGGAACCGCGCTGCATCAAGAAATTAACGGAGCGGAACTGTATCAGGTGATGAAAGAAGGCGGCGAAGAGGCCGTCTCGTACGCGGTGTTCAAGAAGTTTCCATTCTCAACAGCCGTCATCATCTTCTACATGGTCAGTGCGTTTGTTTGTTTCGTGACTTCATCGGATTCGAACATGTCTGCGATGGCCAGTATTTCTTCGACAGGAATCTCGCCTGAGAATCCGGAAGGAAATCAATGGCTGAAGATCGTTTGGGGAGCCGCTGTTGGAACCGTTGCTTGGGTCATGATCAGCTACACCGGCGGAACGGACGGAATCAAGATCCTATCTAACCTTGGTGGATTCCCGGCTGCGATGCTGGAACTGCTAATTATTGGCGCACTTGTGCGGGTCGTGCTGTTTCACGAGCAATTAAGCGTCGTTGATTAGCTGCTGTCAAAGGTAACGAGTTAGCTGTTTGGCCCGTTTTCGGTTTACAATCAGGAAATGGCTTGAACATCAGTTATTAAGTCTCTCAACCGAACCCACGACAGATCCATGATTAGAAAAGAAACCATTCTGGTCGTTGACGACGATGACGTCCTGCGAAATCGTCTCGAAAAATCATTCACCATTCGGGGCTTCAAAGTTTATGTCGCCGCGAACTACGACGAAGCCATCGAACTGGTGACGTCCGAAAAGCCATCCAAGGCGGTGTTGGATTTAAAGATGCCTGGCAAATCCGGTCTGGAATTGTTGCAGGAAATTGTTGACGTCTCTCCGGACACAAAGGTTGTGATGTTGACCGGATACGGCAGCATCACCAACGCGGTCGACGCCGTGAAGATTGGAGCCGTCGGTTATTGCACCAAGCCCGCTGACGCGGATGAAGTTCTGGCGTCTTTCGAAGAGAAGCAACTGGTCGATTCTGATCCTGAGTTTCCGCCTCCGTCGCTTGCGTCGGCGCAGTGGGAGCACATTCAGCGGGTCCTAACAGAAGCTGGCGGCAACATTTCTGAAGCGGCAAGACGTTTGGATATTCCACGTCGAACTTTGCAGCGGAAGCTGAAGAAGAACGCACCGTAGCGGCGCATTTTCCAACGCCGTGAAGAGTTTCCAGACGGCAAAAAGCAAGGCCTACATTTTTCGCAGTGGCTACCCGAGGCCTTACGGCCAACGGCTCACTGCCTGCGTCGAATTGAAAAGTGAGCCGAGACGCGTAAGCGTCCGGGTGTCCTGCCAGAAAACGATGCGTAAGATGGAATTTGCGCATTCGAAAAACTCTTCACGGCGTTGCGCATTTTCCTCCGCGTCACCCTTGGCAACTCCGACCCTCCCAAAAGGGAGGGTGCTGTTGGCAGTTCAGCCTCTCTGAGTGAGTTGATGGTCACCAAAAAAACGCTCCGCAACGAAATCGCTGCGGAGCGTTTTGATTTTCAGATTGTCCAATGCTCAACTACCGTTGTTGCATCGAAGGTTGCAGTGATTCGCTAACGCGAGCCTGAGCTGGCTCGTAAACGTAAACGCTGTTCTCGACGATGATACGTTGCTTGGAACCAACGGTCGCCAGTGAACTACGCACAACGTGTTCGCCCTTCTCGACTCCAATGGCAGAGAACTTGAACTTGCGAGTCTTGCCTGGACGCAGATCCGAATCTGCGAACAGGATCGAGTTAGCACTTTCGTCGACGACTCCGTCCTTCGGATTCGCTGGACGCATGCCGGCTGGAAGTTGAACTTCAATCTCCATGTCGTTAGCAACGAGGCTTCCACGGTTTTCAACTTCGACGACAAACGTTGTTTCGCTGCCGACCTGAACGGGTCCACCAATGTTCTGCATTTGAATGCTCAAGTTAGCACGAGTTGCGATGATCGTCTTGAGTGTAACTTCCTTCTCGTTTGTTTCATCGCTGGCAACCCGGATTCGGCAATTCTTTTCGCCTTCACTCTTGGCGATCGCCTTCAATTGAATCGTCTGCTCAGTTTGTGCTTCGATTCGATCGAACTTCCACGATAGCGTTCGTTGACGGCCGTCCATTTTCGCCTTGCGACTGATGGTGGTGACTTCAACGCCTTCTGGAATGGCGAACTGAACTTCGACATTGTTGATGTCAACTTCACCCGGATTATCGACGGTGATCGTGTAGATTCCGTCACGCTCGACAAAATTCATGTCAGGACCAATCGCCGCGACGCGAAGTTCTGGCTGAGTGATTCGCAGACCTGCCTCGGCTGTTTTCGCTTTGCAGAAATTGCCTTCAGCAGCAAATGCCAATTCCGTTTGACCAGGTTTCAGAGGAACTGTCACGATTCGAGCCTGAGCCTTTTCGCCCGGACGCAATGTTTCAGGCGACTCAAAGCCAGACTTCTGAACAATTTGAAGGGTGTCCGGAATGTCAGCAATCAGATTGATGTTCTTTGCAACACCATCACCAACATTGGTAACGGTGACGATGTGGGTCGCTTTGGATCCGATATTGGTTTGTGGCGGACCCTCGATTGAGACAACCAATTTTGGCTGTCGCACACCGACTTGAATGCGACTCCGGTTTGAAATCGTCAACGCGGTTCGAATGTCCAGTGACTGCTTTGTCTCGGCAACGACTTCCATCATCAACTGACGGTTCTCGCCTGGTTTCAAAGAGTCAATTTCAAAAATGCACTGATCGTTGGTGACGGTTCCGTTACGAGCTTCAACTTTTACATTTTCTGGCAGCATCGCAACCAGCTTCAAATCGTAAACGGTTGACTTGCCAGGATTGCGAACGTCAATTCGGACTGGCGCGACTTCGTTTACGTTGACAAATTCCGGTGCCGAAATTTGAGCCGCGACAATCGGAGTACTTTCGTTTCGTTGTAGTGGAGACGACAACATTCCGCCGCCACGAACTGGCTGAGAACTTGCAACTCTTACCGCAGGAGGTTGAACTTGCTCAACGATGACATCGGGGGCCGGAGGTGCTGATTCCTCAACGTCGATGATCACTGGAGCACTGAATGATGAAACGGAGCTTGACTGAGGACCAATTTCGTCAAAAGCAACTTGCGGTGCTTTCGACACCTTGACTGCTGGAGGCACAAACGGAGAGTCGACATTAGCAAGTGGGTTGGTAGCCAACCGTTTGGTGCGAGAAGAAAAATCCTCGACCTTTTCTTGAACGGCAGTTTCAATGCTCGGACGCAGTTGAATGACGCGTGCTGCTTCTTCCCGTGCCCCATCGATCAAATGATCCTGAGCATTTGCTGTCGACAGAAGCGTGGCACCAGCCAAGCCAGTGAATAAGAGGCAATTGCAGTACAAATTGCGATACATCGAGTGTCTCCGGAGGGTATTCGTGGTTGAAGGGGAACAAGTCCATCTCTTCATCGGCCACACAGTCGATACAATCGATTTATTTTCGCAAAATCGTTAGACTGTAGCGATTACCTAACCCATCCGGGGCAGTTTGCTAGCGAAACAACATGCTGCCAAGGCGTGCCAACTCAGAAGACAAAAGAAGAATCTCATGCACCATCGAACGATTACTGCATTCCTTTCGGTCACACTGTTCCTCTCTGCCATTACTCTCAGCCCGAAAGTTTCCATGTCTCAGGATCAACCGCAACTTTCTTATCCCGAAACGCAGAAAGTCGATCAGGTTGATGATTACTTTGGGGTCAAAGTCGCCGATCCGTTTCGCTGGCTTGAAGATGACGTCCGGCAATCCGAGCAAGTCGCCAAATGGGTCGAAGCTCAGAACAAAGTTTCGTTTGGCTACATCGAATCCCTACCGTTTCGCAAAGAGATCGACCAGCGCCTAACGACGTTGTGGGACTACGAGAAATACAGTGCTCCTTTTCGACGCGGCGATCGGTACTACTTTCAAAAGAACGACGGCTTACAGAATCAATACGTGCTTTACCGCCAAGATTCGCTGGACGCCGAACCACAAGTGTTGATCGATCCCAATAAATGGTCCGAAGACGGAACGGTTGCGCTTGGTGGGCTTGCATTTAGTGACGACGGAAAACACGTGGCCTATGGCGTTCAAGAAAGCGGCTCAGACTGGCGAACTTGGCGAGTCATGGAGATCGAATCGGGGAAAGTACTCGAAGACGAACTGAAGTGGATCAAATTCGGCGGTGCTTCTTGGAACAAGGACAGCTCAGGTTTCTTTTACAATCGCTACGACGAGCCCAGCAAAGAAGACGAATTCACGTCGTTGAATCTGAATCAAAAAGTTTACTTCCACAAACTGGGAACCGATCAGTCCACCGACGAACTGGTCCACGCTGACCCCGACAATCCAGAGTGGGGATTTTCTCCTTCGGTTTCAGAGGACGGCAACTACTTGGTTCTGACCGTTTGGAAAGGAACCGACGATCGCTATCGTGTCATCTATCGTGACTTGAGCAAACCCGATTCGAAACTGGTTACCCTGATCGATACGTTCGAAAACGAGTATTCGTTCCTGGGCAATGAGGGTTCCACGTTCTACTTCAAGTCAGACTTTGGTGCGCCGAAGAAGTGCATTCTGACGATCGACATCAACGATCCAGCCAAACGCAACGTCATCATTGCTGAAGCCGACGAAGCGATGGAAAGTGCTTCGATGGTTGGCGACAACATCATCATTCAATATCTGAAGGACGCCAAAACTCAAGTCAAGCTTTTCGACATGTCCGGAAAATTCACTCGGGAAGTTTCTTTCCCGGGCATTGGATCGGCAAACGGTTTCGGTGGCAGACGCGATCACGACGAAACGTTTTACTCGTTCAGCAGCTTCAATCGTCCGCCGTCAACTTATCGCTACGACCTCAAGACCGGCGAGAGTACTTTATTGCGAGAAGCCAAAGTTGCGTTCAATCCGGACGACTACGTCGTTAATCAGATTTTCTACAACAGCAAAGACGGAACACGCGTTCCGATGTTCATCGCTCACAAGAAAGGTCTTGAACTCAACGGCACAAATCCGACGTTGCTATACGCTTACGGCGGATTCAACATTTCACTAACGCCTGGCTTTTCGATCTCACGACTCCAGTGGATGGAAATGGGTGGCGTGTTCGCGATGCCAAACCTTCGCGGCGGTGGCGAGTACGGCAAAGATTGGCACAAGGCTGGCACCAAGACACAAAAGCAAAATGTGTTCGATGATTTCATTGCCGCTGCAGAATATCTCATCGAAAACAAATACACTTCCGCTAAAAATCTTGGTATCCAAGGCGGAAGCAACGGTGGCTTACTGGTTGGAGCCTGCCTGACTCAACGGCCCGACCTCTACGGCGCCTGCCTTCCGGCGGTTGGTGTGATGGACATGCTACGCTTTCAGGAATTCACCGCAGGACGATTCTGGGTGGACGACTACGGCAGTAGCAAAGCGAGTGCTGAAGAATTTCAGGCACTCTACAAGTACTCGCCATTGCACAACGTGACCGACGGTACAGCTTACCCGCCGACGATGGTCACGACGGCCGATACCGACGACCGTGTTGTCCCAGGACACAGCTTCAAATTTGCAGCTCGTCTGCAGGAAGCTCAGGCTGGTGAAAATCCAACGATCATTCGCATCGAAACGTCCGCCGGACACGGATCTGGCAAACCAACTTCGAAAATCATCGAAGAAGTTGCGGATCAATGGGCTTTTCTGGCGAAACATCTGGGGATGGAGCCATCCTTTCCTGAATCGAAGTAACCTGTCTCCACTTAGTACTCGTTTAACGTCTAGGCGTCGGCGTTTCGACACGTCAGAAACGCAGTCGCCTTCGGCTTGCCGTTAAACAATCATCTCAACTCCAACACCATTCTCATGACAGACGAAACCAACAAGGACCCGTTAGCGGCTCTGCGTAAAAACATCGACGACATTGATCGCCAGCTAGTCGATCTGATTAACCAGCGGGCTCATCAGGTCATCGAAGTCGGCAAAATCAAACAGGGTGCCAGCATTCCGATCTACGCGCCGCATCGCGAAGCGGCCGTCATGAAGAAAGTGGCGACACTCAACGAAGGCGGTGTCTTTCCACAAGAAGCCATCGAAGCGATCTATCGCGAGATGATGAGCGGCAGCTTCAAACTCGAACAGCCACTGCGAATTGGCTACCTCGGGCCGATTGGAACTTTCAGCCATCTTGCTGCCACGAAAAAGTTCGGCGCCTGCGTCGGTTACGAAGATCTTCGCGCGATCGAAGGTGTGTTTGAAGAAGTCGCTCGTGGCCACGTCAACTACGGGCTCGTTCCGATCGAAAACAGTATCGGTGGCGGCATTAACGAAGCGCTCGACGCGTTCATGCAATACCACGATCGGCTGAACATCTACGGGGAAGTCCGGCTCGGGATCCACTTCTGCTTGTTGTCCAACGGCAAACCGGAAGACGTCAAGAAAATTTACTCTCGTCCGGAAGCGTTTTCTCAATGCCGCAACTGGTTGGCAACCCAATATCCGAACGCGGAGAGAATTCCGGCCGAAAGCACCGCAGCGGCGGTGCGTGAGGCAAAAGCCGAACATGAACGTGACCCCAACTGTGGTGCCGCGGCAATCGGATCATCGCTGGCGGGTGAAATTTACGGCCTACATTCACTGTTCGAAGCGATCGAAGACCGACAATCCAACGTGACCCGATTTCTGATTCTGTCGCGTGAAGAAACCGAAATTTCGAAGAAAGACAAGACTTCAATCATGTTCACGACCGACCATCGACCGGGTTCATTGGTTGACGTTCTAAGCGTTTTCAAGCGGAACCAGATTAATTTGTGTCACATCGAAAAACGCCCAAGTCGCGAAGTCAATTGGGACTACACTTTCTTTATTGAAATTGAAGGGCATCGCAAGGACGCAACCGTCGCCGGCGTTATCGGCGAGGCAAAGGCTCATTGCACCAACTTGACTGTTCTTGGAAGTTTCCCGACATGCGAAACCGTGCTCTGAATGTTGAGCTAGTTTCGACTCGCCACTGATCCCCAAGAAAACAGCAGCACAAGAACCCAAGAACCACTCACAGACATGAACCTACGAATCACTGTTTTCCTTTTGGCGACGCTTTCACTAACCACAAACTGCACTTGGGCTCAAGAGAAAGAAAAGTTTCAACTCGATGGCGATACGGCACGTGTCGTCAATTCTCCGTGGAAGAAAGTTGATGTCGGAACAGATGCTCACTTTCGCGGGCTGCATGTGGTTGACGACAAAGTCATCTGGGCTTCCGGCAGTAAAGGGACGGTCATCCTTTCAAATGATGGCGGCAAGACGTGGCGACAACGTAACGTCGCAGGCGCCGAAGAATTGGACTTCCGTGACATTCATGCGGTTGACGATGGCACAGCCGTGATCATCAGTTCCGGCGACGTCGCCAGAATTTATCGGACCACCAATGGCGGACGCACTTGGAAGTCCTGCGGCCAAAAAGCTGGCGCGTTTTTCGATTCAATCTCTTTCTGGAACGAAACCTACGGCATCGTGATGAGCGATCCGATCGACGGACAAATCTGGCTCGCTCGCACCACAGATGGAGGCAAATCTTGGAAGTCTCTGAAGAAAGATCGACTTCCGTTCGCCGAACCCGGAGAGGCAGGATTCGCGGCCAGCGGTACCAACATGTGTGTCGTTGGCAAAGACACCTGCTTGATTGGACTTGGTGGAGCTGAAGAAAATCAGACTCGGAACAATTCGCGAATTTTGATTTCGAACGACCGTGGCAAATCTTGGAGTTTTGGCGGACCTGTTCCAATTCAGCGATCTCCCTCAAGCGGCATTTTCTCGATCTGGTTTGCTGACGAACTTGAAGGCGTTGCGATTGGCGGCGACTATTTGAACGCCGACGACACCAGCAGCAACTATGCCGTGACCCGTGACGGCGGCAAGACCTGGACGACTCCTTCGCCGCGAGTCCCACCAAGCGGCTTTCGCAGCTGCGTCGCGTCTTGGAAGAATGGCCGCGAAGTCAAACTCGTCGCCGTCGGAACCAACGGCACCGACATGTCGACCGACCTGGGCAACAAATGGGTTCGCGTCTCGAAAAAGGGATTCAATTCGGTCAGCTTTTCGAGCACCGGACGTTCAGGATGGGCCGTTGGACAGAACGGATCCGTGGCTCGATGGGTGCTGGCGAAGTAGCTTTCAGAAGCAATTTGCTGGCATAATGGCGTTTCAAGAAAATTTCGGCGATTCCCGAGGGGGATTCGCTCGCCGAGGGCGACTATCAATGCGTACAACGTGTTGAACCTTCGCTTGACCCAACAAAATGTGACTTCACAATCGCGTCATGGAATCCGCATCACGTCCACAACCGATCGACTGGCAGAAAGCCATTGCGACTCATCGCAACTGGTTACGGAAAGTGCTGCAAAGTCGAATCGGTGATCGACACTCGATCGACGACGTGATGCAGGAAGTTGCCCTTGCGGTGGTCCAACAGTCGGGCAGCGGTTCGGCCGCTGCGGTTCCCAGCGAACCCGAAAAGGTGGCTCCTTTTTTGTACGGCGTGGCAGTCCGGAAAGCAGCGAACTTTCATCGCAATGCAAACCGGAAGTCGCACGCCAAACCAGAGCTTGGTGAAACGCTCGAAGCTGAAATACTGACGCGTGAACCACAGCCGCTGGATTGGCTGCTTAAGAAAGAACAAAACCAGTCCTTGGAATCGGCGATCGATTCACTGGACGACGATAGCCGCGAAATTTTGATGTTGAAGTACACCGAAAACTGGAGCTACAAGCAGCTGGCTCAACACATCGGCATCACCGAAAAAGCTGTCGAACGACGGCTCGCCAGAGCCCGAAAGAAAATGCGAACGTCCTTACAAAGTTTGAATATCGATTCAAAGGATCATCCTCATGCGCAATGAACCGTCACCGGATCCCGCCGGTCTAGAAAAGCTGATCGACGGCGAAATGTCCGCAGCTGAAGTGCGTGATCTATTCGAAACCGCTGAACAACATCCATCGCAATGGCGCACGATCGCTTGTGCATTTGCCGAAGACACCCTTTTTCGGCGACAGTTCGAATCGTTAGCTGACGACGTCGCGCAACAGAAGGCCAAACCGGCGAAGGCCAAACCGGCTGCTTCAACCACGAACAAAACAACCTCCCAACCGATGCCACTGGTTCGGCAATTGGCGATCGCCGCAAGCGTCGCCGTCGCCGGATTGGTCGGCTTCATGGTTGGTAGCGACGGGCCAATGACAGCGCCAGTCCATCCAATTGAAACAAACATCGTCGCCAACAACGACGCGAACGCTCCAACAGTAACGCCCGTCGATTTACAGCCAGAATATCGCATGGAACTGCTGACGCCTGACGGCGAAGCGATGAATGAAGTCGACTTGTATCGCTACGACGATCTGCATCGGCTTGTCGAAAATCGCAACGGAGGGTCAAACGATCGCGTCATGCTATCTGACGTGTTGCCTGCTTCGGGGTTCACTCAAGAGGTCCGTCAACGATTGAATCAGTCGGGCTACGACGTAAACGAATCAACGAATTTTATTTCTGGTCGTCTGCAAGACGGACGCCAGTTTGTTGTGCCTGTGAGAAGCATTCGCTTCGACCAAGGACATTGAAACCATCGCCCTCCCAAACCATCATCTTCCCTTGGGAGGGAGATATAAAAATCGCTTCGAGGAGAATCAAATGAATCGCATTTCAATCATTCCACTTTTCTTGATCGCCCTGTTGAGTGTTCCTGCGGTTGGCCAAGACATCATTTTGCTCAATCAGGACGGTGAAGAAGTCGGCGTTGCGAAAGATGTCGATGAAAAGAAAGTTCCAGTCGCCGACGATTCCAAGCCCAAACCCCAAGCCGACAAAGGCGGGGCCAAACTTGAGAACGGAGTCATCACCGTGACCAATGCTGACGGCACGACGCAACAGTTCAACATGTCTGACGCCAGAAGTATCACCATCACTCGCTCCTCCAAGTCGGTCGTTGGCGAAGATGGACAACAAAAAACAGTGAAGACCGGAAAAGCAATTTTGATCGGGCCCGATGGCGTCCGTCGAGAGATCGACCTCGGCAGCGGTGGAATCAGCGGAGGTTCAGCTACCCAAACAACCGCGCCCAAGACCTTTATGATTGGCGTCTCATGCACGCCAGTATCACCAGTCCTACGGTCGCAACTGCAACTCGAAGACGGCTTTGGCCTGGTCATCACGCGCGTGCTTCGCGGCGGTGCCGCCGAGACTGGCGGATTCCAAAACAACGACATCGTCATGTTTGCCGACCAGAAACCAGTTGGTGACCGCAAGACGCTGTCGAAAATCGTCAACGAAGCTGGCACTAATGGAAACAAAATTACTTTCACGCTGCTACGCGGAGGCGAAGAGATTTCTGCAACCGTGACGCCGACCGAACGCGAAGGCGTGAATCAGATGATGGGCGAACTGGGCTCGGGGCTCGACGGATTCGATTTGGACTTCCCCGGTTTTGGTCCAGGAATGGATTTCGAATTCAGACAACTCGGTCCCGGCATCATCATCGGTCGCGGAGGCAAAGGCGAGGCCGAAGCCTTTGCTGGCGACTTCCAAGATCAAATACGGCGCATCCGGGATGAAATGGAAGAAATGCGGCAACGCATGCGTGACCGAGAATGAATATTGCTTTACTGACGATAACGTTTTCTCTGAAGAGAAAATGATTCACATATCAACGACCAACGTTGGAGACCAACTATGCTTCGATCTACGATTAAAACCCTCGCCATCACCGGACTCTGTGTCGGTGGCTTGCTTTCAGCCGACTCCATTGCTCAAGAAGAAGGTGAATCGGTTGAGCAGGGAATCATGCAAATTGAAATGGCCGTCGATGATGAATCCGGCGCGGGTCCAATTGTGATCTCGTCTTCGAGCATGGTGTTTGCCGGAGAAGGAGAGGGTGGAACACCCAACTTCGAGATTTTCTCCGGCGGTGACATCGGTGGAAACTGGATGCCCGGCGGTGGAAAAGTTGATCCGATGTCTTTGTTGAACAACGAAGATGTGCGTGAAGAATTGGAACTCGTTGGCGATCAATTGGACAAGTATCGCAATGCTCAACAAGAGCTACAGGATCAGATCAAGGAAAAATCCAAAGCCTTCACCAGCGGCAACATCGATCCGTCTCAGATGGGCGCCATCGCCAAAGAGATCGGCGAATTGCAGAAATCCGGACAGGATCAATTGAGATCGATGCTGTTACCGCATCAGTTGGAGCGACTGAAGCAAGTCGCACTGCAGATGGAAATGAAAAAGCGAGGCGCCGCCAATACGTTGCTCTCCAAAGAGATGGTCGAAGAACTTGGAATCGATGCGGCTCAAAAGATACGAATTGAAGATCGCCAAAAAGAACTCAAACAAGAGTTGGCTGATCGAATGGCGAAACTGAAAGAAGAAATTCGCGACAAGTTGCTCTCCGAGTTGACTTCCGATCAGAAATCGAAACTGAAAGAACTGTTTGGAGACAAGTTCGAATACAAGCCAACGAGCATCAACGACAAAATTCGCAAACAGATTCAGAAGCGAATGAAAAGCAGAATTGGCGGATGAAGCATTTCCAAGTGCCGCGTCAAGCATTGATTTTGGGGTTCCAACCCAATTCTTAAACCAGACGCTGCATTAGTACGAGTCAGTTGTGTAGCAATCGCTGACTGAAATGTTGCCAAACCCTGAAGCAGCCGATGGTCGTCACTCCCCATCGGCTGCTTTTTGATTGTGTGCTCCGTGGCTGGGACGACTGGGACTGTGTTGGGTTTTACAACTATCGCGGTGAATGCTGGTAAAATCCGTACTTCAGAATCGCAAATTGGAGATTATTGTTGTTTTTTTGCAACATCGCATGCAATATAACTAATAGTTGTCCACGTGACACTTTTCTTCGGAAGAACAATGAAGACCTCTAAACTCAAACATGGCTTTACGCTCGTCGAGCTATTGGTAGTGATCGCGATCATCGGAATATTGATCGGGATGCTTTTGCCAGCGGTACAGAGCGTGCGAGAAGCGGCCAGACGAACCCAATGTCTCAACAACCTGAGACAGATTGGTTTAGCGACAATCAATTATCATGACTCGCAAGGATCCTTTCCTCCAGCGCGACTCTCCTCTCCACGAAATATTCTGTTCAATCGTTATGACGGTGCAGAATCGTGGTTGGTCAGGATCATGCCCTTTGTTGAACAGAACAATCTGTACAGTGAATGGGATTTGAAAATAGATTACGACGCTCAATCTGACGAAGCGGTTGACACGCCAGTCCAGGCATTCCTTTGTTCGTCGCGGCACACAACCGACAATGCAATCTGCGAAGATCAACTTGTGTTGGGCGGTTCAGCGGGCGGCGGCTGAGGCTGAGGTACGACAGTAACCTTCGTCGGCGGCGGAGCAACAGGTGATTATGCGGGAAATCACGGAGATCCTTCTCCTGGTTTTACCGGTGCAGCAACAGACTATAGCTTTCCAGGAAACGGTACGGGCGTCATCGTGACGGCAGAGGGTATCCTCACTCCAAAAGGAGCTCGCACAGGAAGATGGAAACGGACCGTAACTTACGGCTTAATTTTGGACGGTAGTAGCAACACGTTCCTCGCGGGAGAAATGCACATTCCCAACGGCGAGTTGAACAAAGTTCCTTTCAACGGTCCGATGTACAACGGCAAGGAATTGGTCGCTCATTCGCGAATCGGCGGTCCGGGCATTCCGCTTCTTTCCGGGAATGACGAAGCGGGCGATATTCTTGGCTTCGGAAGTGCTCATCCGGGCACATGTAATTTTGTTCGCTCCGATGGAAGCACGGCCTCTTTCGACATCAACCTTGACACAATCACACTGGCAAATCTTTGCCATCGATATGACGGTGAAGTTGTTGCCACAAATTAGACTTTCAGTCACCGTGATCTTTTTGCTCGCCTTCATCGCTGGCTGCGGTGGAGGCCCGGAGTTTCATGTCGTTTCGGGAAAAGTCATTTTCGCGAAAGACAAATCTCCTGCTCAATTCGGATCCATTGAATTTCGCAGCGAAACAGAACCACACCACATCGCACGCGGGAAGATCGGCAAGGACGGCACTTTCGCGCTCAAGACGAAGCAACGAAACGGGGCCTATGAAGGCTGGCACACCGTCGTCATCATTCAGGCTTCTGGCAACACGCGCGGCCCATCGGTCAAGCACAATCACGGCTTGGATATTGCGAAAAAGTACCTCGACCATCGCGACACGGAACTTCGCGTCAATGTCACCGAAGAAACGGCGAGCGAATTGACGATAGAAGTGGACGACGAAAAACCACGGCGTTAGCGATTGCCCAATCGTATCAAGATCGGTTTCCTTTTGGCGTTCAAGGTGATCCACCGGTCGCCTGACAAATCGCCCTTCACTGAACAAATCGCAACGCTCAAAAATCGAATCGCGATCAATGAGCCGACCGTTCTTTTGGCGTACTTCTCGTGCACTTTCCGCGATTCGATATTGTCTGGATTCACCGCAAGCAACACTTGTCCCATTCCTGATGCAATCAAATTTGGAATCATGAACTTGAGTATCGACGAGTGGATTCCGCGACGCCGAAACGACTTTTCGACGTAAGCACCGGATAGCCACGCTTGATCATCGTCCAGCTCGTAACCGATTCCCAAACCATCTTCCAAAAAGACATTGGAAGTCGCCCAAAACGCTGCGGCCAACTTCCCATCGACACTGGCGCGGCATACTCGCATATCACTCGCACCAACACCAATACTGCGCTGCGGACCTGTAAGCTGCTCCGCTTCTAGTATCTCGTCTTCCGAAACCGCCCACCCAACGGTGATCTCCAAACTACTCGGCGTCGAACTCAGATTCGGATCCAATTCGTAGACGTTGAATCGCCGCACGCGCAGCAGCCATTGCGGGACGATTCGATTGAAGACGATCCCAAATGAATAGAGAACGCCCTTAGTGTGGATGTTGTTCAAAATGCTCACTTCGCCAGTTTAGTCTGCGATATAATCATGGCGAGCCCGTTCCGTATCGACAAAGCCGATCAACCGCTTTGAGCATGGTTGGAATTCGATGTGATCGACAATAAAATCGCTGGACAATTCCTCATGGAAATAAGCCCCAGTCCCGGCGCTCGATCTGGCGACAGACGACAGTACGCATCGACAACGTAGCAGTCGATTGAACAAGTAATCAACTTCAGAACTTCGCTTAGGGTCGCGGGAAAAATAAGTTGGTGATTTTGAATGTGATTTCGAATTGGTTATAATTTCTTCGTTGCCACGAGCCAAGGAGATTTGACATGCAAACCTACTCGGAACAAATTGAAAATCACATGGTAAACTTTTACCGAT
>CALLUY010000012.1 GCA_938010615.1 uncultured Pirellulaceae bacterium
CCAACTGAAAAGAAAACGCCAGCTGCTGAACCGGATAAGCCATCACCGGAAGATGAAGCCATTCCGAAACCAAAAGTCGTGCCAAAGAAACCGGGCGGCGTTTTTTGAGGCCGTCTGCATTCGTACAAGCCCGAAGCGCAAGCTTTGATGTTGCACACTTTCAGTCACGAAGTGACGACATGTTGTAGCCATGGACGCAAGTCCATGGAAACGTTAGCGCATTAATCGGTAGTCCTGAAAGGACGGCAGGAAATTTGCGGTAGTGCAAAGCGTGGCTCCTGCCGTGCCTTCGGCACTCTGTGGCGATTCACTAACCGTAACCACGGACTTACGTTCATGGCTAATGCATGTCGTCACTTCGTGACTGAAAGTATTCACTCGCTCGCGCTTGGGGCTTGTGTTGGAAGCGGACACTACCGTAAGAAAATTGACATCTGCGAAGTTGTTTTCCCAGCCTTGTTCAGATAGCAGCGGATTTCTATTGCCCCAAAGGCGATCTTTCTACAAACTGGAAGAGCAAGAAGTTCTCTCAGGAGTCAGATCGGATGCCCAATCAACGCGTGATGTTTTTGACGATTTGCGCATTGTTATCCGCCCTGATTTCCCCTGCCCAGTCAACCGCTCAAGTTAAACGACAGCTCGTCGACACGCTCGTTCTTTGTAGCAGTGATCTACAAACAGCTCTTGGTCCATGGGTTGACTATCGTCGCAGGCAAGGCCACAAGATCGCCGTGCGATTTTCAAAGCCAACCGTTGAACAAAACAAAGAACTGATCGCGACTTACGCGAGCGATCGTCTTAAGAACATTCTCTTGGTGGGTGACGCGGGAGATCGTTGGATGGATCCTCGGAAGTTGGTGCCAACCGATCTTGTGCCAGCGAAAGTGAATCTTCTGTTTGGTTCGGAACCGAAAATTGGCACCGACAATACTTATGGCGACCTTGATGCTGACGGTGTTCCCGAATTGTCCGTTGGCAGGCTTACGGCAGACACGCCGGGTGAGCTAACGGAAACCGTCAATCGGATCATGCGATACGAACAACAGCCGACCGGCCAACCTTGGCAACGAAATATTAATCTGATCGCAGGCGTAGGTGGGCTTGGGCGAGTGGTTGACGCGATTGTTGAAAACACAACGCGTGAGATTGTGACGGAGCTGATTCCCTCGGGATATAAAACGAGTATGACTTATGGAAGTTGGACGAGTCCTTACTGCCCTGATCCACGACGTTTCTCTGAGACTGCAATCGGACGATTCAATGAAGGCTGTCTTTTTTGGGTTTATTGTGGCCACGGAAATCGTGATCGACTTGCCCGAATCATGCTCCCGGATCAAAGTCATCAGATCCTCGATTGTGAAAGTGTCGATCAGCTCAATTGCAAAACCGGAAGTCCGATCGCGATTTGCCTTGCCTGTTACACCGGTGCTCATGATGGAGCCGATGATTGTCTTGCCGAACACATGATGCGCCAGCCGAATGGACCGGTCGCAGTCGTCTGTGGTTCACGCGTCACGATGCCGTACGCGATGAGTATTCTGTCGGTGGAGATGATGAACGAGTACTTTCGCGGCGAGTGTGAAACGCTTGGTCAGTTGATGTTGAAGGCAAAGCAGCGAATGGTTCAAAAGCCAGATCCAAACAATACCTATCGCAAGTCACTCGATGCACTTGGTAAAACTTTCAGCCCGATGCCGAACCTGTTGGCGGCCGAATGCAAAGAGCACATGCATTTAATGCAGTTGATTGGTGATCCACTTTTGCGACTCAAACGCCCAAAATCGCTTGGGTTGAAATTGGTTGACGGATCTGAAGACTCACCTCGAACGTTCTCTGTCGGCGATACGGTCTCGGTCGCTGGGACAACGGAGCATGCGGGGACGATGCTGGTTGAGATTGCCTATCAACGTGGTCGACTTCGGCAACGTCCCTCGTTTCGACGCGAGTACGATTCGTCAGACGAAGCGTTTTCAAAGATTCATGAGGACTACTTGAAAGCCAACAGTTCTGTGTGCGTCCGAAAACAAGTTCGGGTCACGGCGGGTGCATTCGATGTTAGCCTGACCATTCCTGAAGGCTGCAAGGGGAAATGTGATGTTCGCGCGATGTTGCTGGGGGCGGAAGATGTTGCGGTCGATTCCGTGCCGATCCAGATCCTCTCAGATCGTCAATCACGCAAAAAAAGAAGAGCCGAAGATTCCACTCGGACGGCGAGGCTAAAGGGTGCCAAGTCGGGTGCCAAGCCCAAGTGACAGGGCGACCATCACTGATTCTTCATCGCCTTCTTTCTGGCTTTGTTTCGCTTTTTGTTTTTCTTGTCGCGAGCTTTCTTCTTCTTTGCTTTCAGCTTGTCGATCTCAGCCTTCTTCAAAAACTTCTTTTCTTCTTCTGCGGATTTGTAGGTTCGCTTTCGAGGGCGAGGAATGCAGACGACAAGAAAGCCTAGGAACACGATGGCAAAGATCAGTGCGTAGGCAAGTGTGTATTGAGATTGTTGTGCGAAAATTGTGACCAACATGAACGGTGACCCGAGCAACGCAATTGAAATGATTTGTGTTGCTATTGTAGCTCAAAGTTTCGATGTTCGAAGGCTCGACCTGGCAGGTTACTTCGATTGTCGAGAGTGACTTTTGAGCAGCAAGCCAGCCCACAACGCTAAAAACAGGCTCATCGGAAAAATCACCAGCAGCGGCTTCCGCCAGTCCAAGGTGGTGCCGTAGATCACGGTTCCTGTTGCAATCGAAATCACCCATACGACCAGCAGTGCAAACAGCGCGTATGTCATTGCTGCTGACGGTTGCTTTTGCGGAGTATCGTGGTCAGAATTGTCGGGTCGATGCGGTTCACTCATTCGTTTAGCTTTTTCGGTTAATGGCCAAATCCAATAAATCCAACCGCTTTGATGGCTGCTCGTTCACGTTGTTTGTTGGGATGATTATGGTCGCCCTGTTTGTTGCCAACGGCGTTTTCGTGCGAGCGTTCCTGTCACCAAGAACCTCCGCGATTGATGCTCGTATTTACCAGTCGCTTCAGTTTGGCCTTCCTATTCTAATGATCTTTTTCGAGTATTGGATCTGTGATCGCTTCATGCGACGTTTTTCCAGGTCCAGGACTTCGCGGTAGATGCGTCGAAAGATCGAGCAGACATGAACCGTTTTCGCATGCCCGCCGAGTGGGAGCCACAGGCTGCAATCTGGTTGAGCTGGCCTCACAACGTTGAGACGTGGCCGCAGAATCTGGCCGCCGCCCGAGCTGAGTTTGTCGCGTTAGTGCGGGCGATCTCCAATAGCCAACTCGTTCGAGTGATGGTCCCAAATCGCGAGATGGAGTTGGCGGGTTCGCAGCTTGGCGAAATTTCCAACGTCACCGTCGTCGCAATGGACACCAACGACGCGTGGGTTCGTGATTACGCGCCAACGTTTGTGAAAGACGTTGAGTCAGACGAATTAGTGTCGATCGATTGGTATTACAACGCTTGGGGTGGAAAGTATCCACCGTTTGATCTTGATCAACGAATCGCGAGTAAGGTAGCTGCCCATCTTGGCCTTCGCAACATTGCTGGCGGGCTGTGCTTTGAAGGCGGCGCCATCGAGATCAATGAACGGGGCGTTTTGATGACGACCGAGTCTTGTGCGCTTGATCCGAATCGCAATGCGGAGAAATCGCGATTGGAAGTGGAGTCGATTTTGATTGAACGCTTGGGCTGTCATGAAGTTGTCTGGCTGCCAGGAGATATTGGAGAACAGAAAACGCTGGTTGGCGATGACACCGATTGCCACATTGATCAGCTGGCTCGGTTTGTCGACAACGAAACGATCGTTCACGCGTGGACGAATGAGTCTGATTCGCGATATGAGGCATTGTGGCTAAATGTTTCAGTGATCGAGAGGCAATTGCCAAGTGTGCGGTTGGTTCCGTTGATGTTGCCGGAGGCCTTCCAGTTTTGCGACCGCCAGATCCCGGCGAGCTATTGTAATTTTCTGATCACCAATGAGTCAGTGATCGTTCCGCAGTTTGGTGTTCCTGAAGATGATGCAGCGGTACAGGTTTTGAGATCACTTTTTAGCAAAAGAAAAGTCGTGCCACTCGCCTCGCGAAACCTTTCGGTTGGACTCGGCTCGTTTCATTGTTTGTCTCAGCAGCAGCCGGCGTAAATACAAGCCCGAAGCGCAAGCGAGTGAATAGCACAGTGCTCGGGGTTCACTTGCACAATATTGACTCGCTCAATATTCACTCGCTTGCGCTTCGGGCTTGTATTGCTGACATCAAACTAAACTCCTGAAGAAAGCTGATGTCAATTGTTTAGCAACTCGTCAACAAACATCGGCACCACCTTCGTCGCTGGTCCAAATTCACTTCGTTTGAACGCTCCCGCATTGTCGCTTTCATCAAGGTTCAACATCACGGTTTCCGCGCCGCACGCGTTGGCAAGGCTCACGAAGCCGGCCGCAGGATATACGGCTCCAGAAGTTCCAATCGAAATGAATAGATCGCACTTCTGCAGTGCCGCTTCGATTCGTTCCATCTGAAATGGCATTTCTCCAAACCAAACAATGTTGGGCCGCAGCGTTCCTGCCGCGCCGCAGCAATCGCAAACGTCATCAACATTCAGATCCGTGCGAACTTCCGAGACCGTTTGGCTGCGACTGCAACGTTTCTGCAATAGTTCACCGTGAATGTGAATCAGATTCTTACTTCCGGCTCTTTCGTGAAGATCGTCAACGTTTTGAGTCACCAAAAGTACTTCTCCCGCGTGCTCGCGTTCCAACTTGGCCAGTGCTATGTGACCCGCGTTTTCTTTCACTTCATCGGAGAGTAGTTGTTGTCTACGTTGGTTGTAAAAATTCAAAACCAGCTTCGGATCTCTGGCAAAACCTTCCGGTGAGGCAACGTCCTCGACTCGATGGTCTTCCCAGAGGCCGTTTCCGTCGCGAAAAGTGCGAATTCCTGATTCGGCAGAAATCCCGGCGCCGGTGAGAATTACAATTGTTTGGTAGCGGGTCATCAATTCATGCCAAGGAAAATTTGTGTTGCTGATAATATATCAAGACGCCAATTCGCGTGCCAAACCGTTTGCTGAAGTGGCAGCTTGCCAGTGCCGACAACAATTGCGATGTGGTCGGGGCCACGAAACATTTCAACTGCCATGACGCGTTCGTGGGACAACCGCGGCGATTGTCATGTTTCGGATGAGCCGCTGTATGTTCATTACCTTAACGAAACGGGTCTCGATCATCCGGGCCGAGAGGAAACTCTGGCGGCGCTGTCGGCGCTGTCGGCAGACCTTGAAGAGAGATTCAAAACGCGAACAGGTTCGATGCCAAACAGGTTCGATAACGAACTTAAAGGTGATCGGACGTTGCGCCGCAGCGTGAATCAGTGCTGGCCGAATGCGAACGGATCTATGCTCAGATGCACTCTCACCGTTTGCGATTGGCGTGAGGGACTACTGCTCCTGTTTGGAAATGATTCCTTTTTCGATCATCTGCTCCATGAATGAATTCAGCCTCGGATAGCCTCTGTTGATAAAGCTATCGAGTGGCAGTTCGATTTCCTGCATTTTCTCAACGCCGCCGCTGGCGGTTCGCTTCATCAAGTTTATGCGAACCATGTCTTTATCGAGATTGATTTCGCCAATTTCGTCTGCGACGACAATCGTTTCCATGTCCGGTGACTTTTGGATTTTGTTGTGTAAGCCAAACAACATCACCAAGCCAGCGATGACGCCCAGCAAAGTCAGCAACGCAAGTGCTGTGACCGGGAAAAGATTGACTGACTGAGGAGCGGCAGTATTGGATTCGTTTCTAATCATCGCGTGATGAGCCTGTTAGCGGATGGTTCGTTTCGGAGCCCCATATTCTGACTTGGTTGCGGCAAGCTGTGAATTACCTGCGTCAGTAAAACTCGTGATCGGGCAAATTTCCGGCAGGACAATCGTAACGATTTGTCTGACCTGACTGTTGTGAAGGTTTAGGCGACACCCCGTACTACATTTTGGTCCCCATTGCGACTAAACTGCTGGCTCTGACCCAATGCAAATTCCATTTGAGCCTTCATGAAAATTCTGATCTGGCTGCTGGTGGCCGCCCTGTTGATTGCTCATCAGGATTGGTGGTACTGGAATGACGACACGCTGATGTTCGGTTTCTTGCCAATCGGCCTGTTTTATCACGCCTGCCTTTCCCTCGCCGCGGGAGCTTTTTGGTTTTTGGTCTGCATCTTTGCGTGGCCAAAAGATCTCGAAGAAGACTTCGAAAGTAAAACCGCTACTGGGGAGAAGCAATAATGGAACTGTTGCTCGCGCTCAACGAAGGCCAAACTCGTCTCGCAGTGATCCTCGTCTATTTGTCCTTGCTGCTGTTGCTCGGTTTCGTTGCCAGTAAAATGTTTCGTGGCACCAAACAGGATTACCTTTTGGCCAGCCATTCCATCGGGCCATTTTTGCTCTTGATGAGTATCTTTGGGACGACGATGACTGCGTTTGCGCTTGTTGGTTCGTCCGGTGAAGCATTCAAGCAAGGCATTGGCGTCTACGGCATGCTGGCTTCCAGCAGTGGAATCATTCACTCGCTGTGCTTCTTCGTGATCGGCGTGAAGATCTATGGCTACGGGCGGAAGTACGGTTACTCGACGCAGTGCCAATTCTTTCGTGATCGTCTCGACAGTGATTTGGTTGGCCTGTTGCTGTTTCCGATTCTGGTCATGCTCGTGATTCCCTATCTGCTGATCGGCGTGATGGCCGGTGGCGGAGTGATTCAAGCGATGACTGCGGGTGCCTTTCCGGAAATCTTTCCCAATGAGGCTGCTCCACTGGCTGGTGGTTTGCCAAAGTGGTTGGGCAGTGCTTTGGTTTGCTTCGTCGTGCTGGTCTACGTCTTCTTCGGCGGAATGCGCGGAACAGCTTGGGCGAACGCATTTCAAACGATCGTCTTCATGGTGCTGGGCGTGGTCACGTTCTTCGTGTTGGCGGATAAGATCGGTGGCGGCGAGACGTTAATGGAAAGCCTGTCGATCGCGAGTTCGAAAGTGAAACCCGAATTCACAACTCGGATGTCGATGAGCCCGACGAAGTTCTTTACTTATATGTTGATTCCTCTTTCGGTTGGGATGTTCCCGCATCTGTTTCAGCACTGGCTGACAGCCAAAAGTGCAAAGAGTTTCAAGCTTTCAGTCGTAATGCATCCGATCTTTATCATGATCGTTTGGGTGCCCTGCGTTCTGATCGGAGTTTGGGCAACCACACAGCCGATTCCTCCGTCGATTGCAGAAAACGCAAACAAGGTTCTTCCGTTTCTGGTGAAAACGCAAACGACACCGTTGCTCGGTGGATTGCTTACGGCAGGAATCTTGGCAGCAATTATGTCGTCGCTTGATAGCCAGTTTCTGTGCATCGGAAGTATGTTCACGAACGATATTGTGGCGCACTATCTCGGCAAGGACAGATTTTCAGACAAGGCACAGGTTTTGATTGCCAGAACGTTTATCGTGTTGGTGGTTGCTGTGACTTACGTGCTGGCACAATATGAGTTGAGTGTGTTTGTGTTGGGTGTCTGGTGTTTTTCCGGATTCGCAGCACTGTTCCCGATCGTCTTTGCGGCGCTCTACTGGCGGAGGTTGACGGCAGCGGGTGCAATATCAGGCATCCTTGCGGCGGCGGGCAGCTGGTTCATGCTGTTTCAAGATGCTGAGTTCGGTTTTGATGGCGGCTACTGTCTGACGATTCCGTATACTGAATTTGAGATCATGCCTGTCGTTGCAATTTTGGCGTGCTCGATTCTGGCGATGGTGGTTACTTCTTTCATCACGAAAGCACCAAGCCAGGAAACGCTCGCCAAGTTTTTTCCGGAAGAAGTCTGACCTATGTCACGTCGCCGAGCCCGGATGCCGTCGGTCGAAATTGAGAGTCACTTCGTCAACTTGGTGGAGTGCATTGCACTCGAGTCACAGGCTGAAATCGAACGAATGGCCGACCGCCGAAAGCGTCTTGGCGCAGCCCACGCGGAGAAGAGCGGCGAAACGATCATTGATCTCGCAATCGAAGATCATCGCAGCGGCCTTGGCGGTCGTCATCTGGTCAAGTTCTGCCGACGCAACCGTAATCGTCCTATGCCGTGGCATAAATTGAAAGCCGGGTCACCAGTCGTGGTTTCGGATTTCAGTGATGGATCCAACGCGTCATGGACGGGTGTTGTCAGCGCTCGAAGAAATGATTCGATCGAAGTCGCTCTCGATCGTTGGCCAGAAGGCAAAGTTTTCCGTATCGATTTGACGGCGGATGAAGTGACTCGGCAGCGATACCTTTCTGCCATTAACACCGTACGAATGTCCAAAGGTAGGCTCGGGCAAATGCGTGAGATCTTGATGGGTGAGCGAAAGCCCACGTATCGCGAAATGCCCGCAGAGCCGAAGCCGCTTCGATCGCGAATCGAATTGAATGCGGTGCAGCAGGAGTGTGTGCGATTTGCGGCGTCAGCGAACGACTTTGCGCTGATTCATGGTCCGCCTGGCACGGGTAAGACGACGACGGTGGTGGCTTTCATTTGCGAATGCGTCGCTGATGGTGACAAGGTTTTGGCTTGTGCGCCATCTAACACGGCGGTCGACAATCTGCTCGAGCGGCTTGTCGCTGAAGGTGTTCGCGCGGTTCGGTTGGGCCATCCCGCGCGGGTCACGGAATCGATGCGCGAACATTCGCTTGATGGTTTGGCCGAACATCATGAGAACGCTCCGATTGTGCGCGACATGCGACGGGAAGCAAAGGATCTTTTTCGTAAAGCCGACCGATGGACGCGTGGCACCCCTGCTCGCGGTGAAAAACAAGAACTGCGACGCGATGCCAAACGAATGCTCGCCGATGCGAAGCTGCTCGAACGGCAAGCGGTTGAATCGATTCTCGATCGAGCCGATGTGATCTGTGCCACAACAACATTCAACGAAGAGATGCTTGGCGATCGCTGGTTTCAAACGGCCGTCGTCGATGAGGCTTGCCAAACGACGGAACCGGGATGTTGGGTTCCAGTGATGCGTAGCGATCGATTAATTTTGGCTGGCGATCCATTTCAATTGCCTCCAACGGTCCTCTCAGCGGAAGCAACGGCCAAGGGCTATTCGATCAGTATGCTGGAACGACTGATGGAATTGTATGGTGATTCGACGACTCGACTGTTGACTCGGCAATACCGCATGCACGAAGAGATCATGCGGTTTTCATCCGATCGATTCTATGACGGGAAACTCGTCGCAGACGAACATGTGGCGGGCCATTTATTGTGCGACTTGCCAGGCATAGAAGCTTCCAACGAAACAGAGAAGCCGGTCGAGTTTTTCGACAGTGCCGGCGCTGGCTGGGATGAAATGATTGAGCCCGAAGGTTTGAGCAAGCTAAACGAAAAGGAAGCCGAGTTCGTCGTATTCAAAGTGCGACAGCTGATTGGTCAGGGGGTCAACATTGACGACATCGCGGTGATCGCGCCTTATGCGGCACAGGTTCGAAAGATTCGAGGGCTTTTTCGGAATATTAAAACTGAATCCGGAGAGGTTTCAGAAGTCGCAAATATAGAAGTCGACACCGTTGACGGATTTCAAGGGCGCGAGAAAGAAGTCGTGGTGATATCGCTGTGTCGATCCAATCCGCAATGCGAGATCGGTTTCTTGAAGGACTATCGCCGCACCAACGTTGCGTTGACTCGGGCTCGGCGAAAATTGATCGTCATCGGCGACAGTGCAACGCTCGGCAGCGACGAATTTTATGGCTCGTTGTTTCAGTACTTCGAATCGATCAATTCTTATCGGTCGGTATTCGAAGAAATGAGCCAGATGGATTTACAGGATTGATCGCAATCCATGCGACGCAGCCACGTTATCGTGGCTATAATTCTTGGCAGAACTCCATCGCTCAATTCAGGACAAAGCCATGACTATTCAACGACGCAGTTTTTTGAAGTCAACGATCGCCGTTGGCGCCGCGATCGGTTTGCCAGCGGTGGCCTACGGTCGTGTGATCGGAACCAATGATAAAATTCGCTGTGGGGTCATCGGACTAAACAATCGAGGCAAGGATCACATTAAGGGCCTCGGAGAAAACGTCGTCGCGTACTGTGACTGTGATGAGAACATTTTGAACAAGTCCGCAGACGGAAAAGACGTCGCAAAGTTCGTTGACTATCGGAAGCTGCTTGAACAAAAAGACATCGACGCTGTTTCGATTGCGACTCCCAATCATCAACACTCGATCATGGGAATTCGAGCAGCGATGGCAGGCAAGCACGTTTACTGCGAAAAGCCTGTTTCACACAATGTCTGGGAAGGTCGACAGCTTTCGGAAGCGCAAACGAAATTCGATCGCGTGATTCAATGTGGAACGCAATCTCGTTCCAGTCCCAGTTTGCAAGAAGCCGTCGCGTGGGTGCAAGGCGGAGCACTTGGGAAGATCAAACATGCCATTGGAACATGCTACAAGCCTCGCAAGAGCATCGGTAAGTTGGATGCACCGCTTTCGATTCCAAAAAACGTTAACTACGACTTGTGGTGCGGTCCCGCTGAAAAGCGAGAATTGTTTCGTCCGCAGTTGCATTACGATTGGCATTGGGATTTCAACACGGGCAACGGTGATATGGGCAACCAAGGAATCCACCAGATGGATATCGCTCGTTGGTTCCTTGGCTATGAAGGCATCTCGCCACGAGTGCTGAGTATCGGTGGGAGGCTTGGTTACGAAGACGCGGCCGATACGCCCAATACTCAGACCGTGATCCATGACTATCCAAGTGCTCCACTAATTTTCGAAACGCGTGGACTTCCAAAAGCAAAAGAGTTCCAAGCCGATGTTGAGAAGAAGAGCAAGAAGTATTGGGACCGCAATATGGATAATTATCGCGGATCCAAAATTGGGGTCATTGTGCAATGTGAAAACGGCTACGTCGTGATCCCGACGTACTCATCTGCGAAGGCATTCGACAACGACAACAACGAACTCAAGTCGTGGAGCGGCGCTGGAGATCATTACGCGAACTTTTTGGATGCTGTTTCAGCGAACGACCAGAGCAAGCTCAACGGTCCGATTGAAGAAGGTCATATTTCGAGTGCTCTTTGCCATACCGGTGGCATGTCGCATCAGTTGGGTGAGAATGTTGCACTTTCGGAAATCGAAACTTCAATTGGTGGCGAGAGCGAAATATTCAAAGATTCGTTCAAGCGTTTGAAGCAGCACTTGATTGCCAATGACGTCGATATTGAAACTGGAGCAGCGTTGACGTTGGGAGCGGATATCAAGTTCGATCCGAAAACGGAACAGGTGCTGGGGAACGAAAAGGCAAGCAAAATGATGTCGCGCGAATATCGGGCGGGATTCGAAGTGCCGTCGGTTGCTGTGAAAGCCGCTTCCTAAACCGCGTTGGCCAGCGGTAGTAAACGATTGACGGGATCTACGCTTCCGCGGACTCGATGTCTGAAGATCCATCGATCGTCTCTTCAATGACGGCCTGCCGATAATCAGCGAGTGCTTCCTCAAGCAGGCTGGCGTTTTCGATCAGTTCTTTTCGCTTGTCTGAGCTGAGGATCGCGTTTGTGACCAGCTGCGTTTCCTTCTTCTCTTGCTCGCCTTTTTTGTTGATTGAAAACTCGAGCAATTCAACCGTCAAATAGGCGTCTTCCAGCTCATCACCGGGAATGCTATTGGTTTTGTAGACAGCGAAAGTGGCTGATTCGTCAGTTTTGGGGATGGGGATTTCGAGAAGTTGTTCCACCGTCGAAGCTTGTTGGATCTGAGTAATCATCTCCGTATTTGTGATCGGAAGGTTCATGACGACTTCTCCTTCATTGGCCCACGTCGACATTTTCTCGCTGTAAGGCGAGCCAGACTGCGAGAGCCCTCCAGAAGCGGCCAAGAAATAAATGATGCCAGCTTCAATCAGCCAAATGAGGTAAACGAAATAACCTGCCACGGGTCCTCCGTTGCCACGCCTTCCAATTTGCCATCCTTCATCGACTCTCATGCCAAGATGATCGAGCAGGGAGTAGTTTTGCGACATGTATTCATCAGCGGCAGTTTCTGCTTGTTCTTCGTTTAGATTGAATTCTTCGCTAAATTTCAATTCATTCAACACTTGGCCACGAACAATCGGGTAAGCAGTTTGATATTGGAACCAAAACTTGGCTCCCAGGAAACTTGTTGCCAAGAGCAATCCGACCAAGAATCCAAGCATGCGATTGCGGCAGTGGCCGTAAAAACAAATCGTGACGGCAACAAAGCTCAACAGTGCTCCCACACCAAGGGTCAGCAAGAAGTTGACGTAGATCAACGGAATCCAGTTCAACAAAAGCTGGTAGACGAACGCCACGCCAATCGCAATCGCCGCTCCAATCAGGATAAGTGGGAGAAGTGCGATACCGAATCCGCCAGATGGTTTGTAAGTTTCAAACATTTGCCCTCCCCCAATCCCTGTTTTGTTCAAACGATAAGCCAATATAAATGATTTGAGATTCCCAATGTTGTTGACGGTCCACGAAAAAAGCCCCGTCACGAGGACGAGGCTTCTTCGAATCAACAGATAGTTAGTCTGACTTCTTTTAGATTGTTATTGTTCGGCGTTTGCTGGTCGGCCGCTAAGCTGAGAAAGCAATTGCAGGACTCCGTTGAGGTGAGCCAATCGTGGGCCGTATCGATCAACAAACTCGTTCATCACGAAATCACTGTCGAGCATATTCTCATAGCTGTCTTGGACTTCGCCGGTGATGTTGTGCAGGAATTCGGTTTGCACTTGAGAAAGTGCTTCGGCTGCTGCACGGCACCTTTTGGCCAAAACCGGATTGGCTTCCTTCCAGTTGTGCAACTCATGAGAACGTTGGCGCTGAGTCGCACCCATTTGCTCAACCATTTCTTCGAGCAGTTCATTTTGTCGGTCTTGCCCGACTACCAGTTGCTCCAGCAGCATCGTCATGTTCGCCTGATGTTGGTCCGCCGCAGTTTCAATTTGCGGCTCGCTAGCACCTTGGGTCACATCGATTCGGAAGATGGGGGAAATATCTTGAGAATCGTTTTGCATATTTGCGTCTCCGACACGGTTGGAATAATCGTAACTTCAAATGACAACACAGTATAAACGCCAGTAGTACGAGTGTCGAGGAATTGTCGAATTCAAAGTTGTATTCCAACATTTGAAAAAACATTTGAGCGACTAACGCTTGCGATCAGCAAACCTTCTCATTGGCGCTTGACACTGGTCGGCTTGTAACGCACATACCGGTTCGGCAGGGTTATTGTCGCCGTCTATACGCATATCATGCGGTTCGGTTCACTCACCGATGAAACGGGGGTTGGATCTGAGGAAAAAGGAATTTCCTCAAAAGTTGATACGTAAGTATTGACAAACCAACTGCTCCACGTCGTCGACTCCAACGACAGGGATAAGTGGAGCACAATCAATTCAGGAATCGCCGGCTGGCGATTGGTGACACGGCATGGATGCATCGATCAATTATGGGTTTCTCGAAGTCGTTTCTGACGAAAGTCTTGGCTTCACCGGAGGTTTACTGCTTGTAAACCAAGACGGGAAACCGACGGAATTTCATTGCACCGCCCCGGTAACCGAAAACCGTACTCAGAAAATTCTGTACGGTCAAACTTATCACAGCCACATCTATTGCGATTTGATTGGCGCAGCGTTGGTAAAAAAGTGCTCCACAACGCCGGAGCTTCTATTCGTCGAGCAAACTGAACTTCAGCAACTGGCAGGTGAAATTGCGACACCCGTTCTGATGGTGTCCGAAGTCGAGGAAGCGCCGTTGACGATCGAAATCAAGACGGTTCAATATCCCGAGTTTGAAGTAGATCATTTGAATGTAAGTGTACTGACGACTGATCTTGAGCAATTCGAATTCGTGAAGGCAGCCTGCGATCGATTTACAACGACGCTGACGTTGGATGAGCCATTCGAACGGATTCGTCAGGCCATTGGAGAAGCACAGCAAGTCGCGCGGCAAGCAGATGCTGCCTGAAATCGACAACACGAAATTTTGCGGTATCCTTCCAATGTCGAACCCCACCATGTTCGTTTCGGACTCAGCGTTTGCGTTCGAGCCGATTAACTTTGTTGAAGCGGATCTCTTCGATAAGAAATCGCGTGGCAAGGTTCCAATCGTCTCCGCGAGATCTGCTCAGAAGCCGCCACGAATTTCCAGCTACTTTTTCGAGCCGCAGGAATCGCTGCCGGACAAGCCATCGAGTTTTGGCACGGAGGCTCAAACTGCGGAACCGACTGCCTTGGACTCCGATTCCAACACGCCGGCCAAAAGTAGAACGCGGATCAAGCCGCCAAAGGACGTGATCAAACTTGAGGATCGTTTGTTCTTTACGTTGCAACCACCGCTGGAATCGATTCTTACGAATCGCACGATGCGATTTCCCTTCAAGCCTTTCGACTTCCAATACGAAGGCATCGCGTTTCTGTTTCCTCGCTATAGCGGAATTCTGGCTGACGAAATGGGACTCGGGAAAACGATGCAGGCGATCACGGCAATCCGATTGTTGCTTCGGACGGGAAGTGCAAAACGGATTCTGCTGATCTGCCCAAAACCTTTGGTCCCAAACTGGTTGCGAGAATTCAAAACTTGGGCTCCCGAGATTACGGTCGGCGCGGTTTCAGGAACACAGGCCAATCGAGATTTCCACTGGAAGCAAGACCGAGCCATGGTCAAGATCGCGAATTACGAGCTCATGATTCGCGATGAAGCCATCGTCACGCAACTTGACCCAGCATTCGATCTGGTGGTGCTCGACGAAGCCCAACGCGTCAAAAACAAATCGAACTCGACATCGAAAGTTATCCAAAAGATCGAGCGAAAAAGAAGCTGGGCGCTCACCGGAACTCCGATCGAGAACAGCATCGAAGACTTGGTTGGGATTTGTGAATTCGTTTCGCCTGGAACGGTACATTCCGGGATGGAGCCACGCCAGATTCGCGCCAGAGTTCAGGATTTGATTATCCGCAGGACAAAAGATCTTGTGATGAAGGACATGCCGCCACGTTTGATGCGTGATGCAGAGCTGTCTCTTACGCCTGAACAGCAGTCGACTTACGAAGCTGCCGAACAGGATGGCGTGATCAAGCTCAGTGAGATGGGCCAAGAGATTACGATTAAGCACGTCTTCGAGTTGGTGTTGCGGCTCAAACAGATTTGCAACTTCGATCCTGCGACCAAAGCCAGCAGCAAAATCGAACGCCTCAAAGCCGACATGGAAGAGATTGCAGCAAGCGGCCAGAAAGCAATCGTCTTCAGTCAGTGGGTTGATTCGATAAAGGAGATCAGCGGTCAGCTCTCGGAATTCAATCCGCTTGAGTATCACGGTCGCATTCCGACAAAGCAGCGCGAGCCGATTCTGAAAGAGTTCAAAGAAGATCCCAATCGAAATATTTTGCTGATGAGCTACGGTGCCGGCAGTGTTGGGTTGAACTTGCAGTTTTGCCGATATGTGTTCCTTTATGATCGTTGGTGGAATCCAGCTGTCGAAGATCAGGCAATCAATCGAGCTCATCGAATTGGGGCCGCGGGCAGCGTCACGGTGACCAGAATGATCATGGCGGGAACGATTGAGCAACGAATTCACGAGATTCTGGAGGCGAAACGAGAGCTGTTTCGTGAGATCTTGGACGATGACGACCAACCGGCAAAACGTGGTCTTTCTCGAGATGAGATCTTTGGCCTGTTTAAGCTAACGACGCCAGACGGTAAGATTTTCGGCGACGCAGCCTGATCTGCTCCGCAGCCTGATCTGCTCTCTAAACATGGAACAAAACTGGGGCACGATGCCCCAGCCCATTTGATGGCTCAAGCATCCGAGAAAAAACCTAAAGCCAATTGGTATCCGCCATGGGCACCGCGATTCTGGAACGGCATGAAGTGCGGTGACTATCTCTCGTTGCTGCGCGAAAACAAATTTCAAATCCACCCGGCGAAATATCCAATGACGGTCGCTGTTGGTGGCTGTTCTATTTTGAATACGGTGGCCGCCGCGACACAGCGTTTGTTGCTGCACAAGAAGATCACTGATACGCCGATTGAGCATCCTCCAATCTTCGTGATTGGTCACTGGCGCTCTGGCACGACGTTGATGCACGAACTGTTATCGTTGGACGATCGCTTTGCGTTTCCAAATACGCTTGATACGTTCACGCCAAATCATTTTTTGGTGACTCGATTTCTTTTGGGGCCGATGTTGTGGGCGCTGCTCCCGAAGCGACGTCCGATGGACGATATGTCGATTCGTGTTGGTTCTCCGCAGGAAGACGATTTTGCTCTATGTGCCTACGGAGCCCCGACGCCGTATCGCAGAGTCGCGTTTCCGAATCGCAAGGGCCGCGATCATTTGCAGCTTAACCTTTCATTGGCGGAGCCAAATCAGCGAGTCGAATTGCAGAAGGCGCTTGAGCACTTCATTAAGTCACTCACGATCCGATACGATTCCAAGCGGTTAGTGTTGAAGTCGCCGCCGCACACGGGTCGCATCAAACAGTTGGCTCAGTGGTTTCCGCAAGCGAAGTTTGTGCATCTTTCGCGGCATCCGCATAAGGTTGTTCCTTCGACAATGCGTTTGTGGAAACTCCTTGACGAAATTCAAGGATTTCAATTGCCGAAGTACGACGACAGCTGGTTGAAAAATTACGTGTTCGAGTGCAAGGACTTGATGTATCAAGCCTATTTCTCGCAGCGTGAAGTGCTTCCGAAGACTCAATTGGCAGAGGTTCGTTTTGAGTCTTTGGTTGAGGATCCGACAACCGTGATGCAGCAAGTCTACGCTCAACTAGAGCTGGGTGATTTCAAGCCAACGAAACCCGCAGTGCAGTCCTACTTCGACGCTCGAAAGAATCACAAAATTCGAACCACCGATGTCGAGTCCGAGTTTGCTGAAGATATCGATCACCATTGGCGCGAGTATATGGAAGCGTTTGGCTACGAGTAATTTTGCTCTGCGGTTTTTTTAGAACGCGATCAGAGGAAGTGGTTTGGTTGTAGAAACGTATCAAGTTTGGTGATGCTGGAAGTCTTGACGACTTCCGCTACGATCAGCGTTGGCGATTATTTGAAATCTCACGCATACGTTGATGTCGGATTCTCGCAATCTGCGGGTCTCCAGTTTGTCCGCGAATCTCTTCACGCATTTCCTGATCGGTCATCCGGATGCGTTGATTGAAGCTGTACCATTTCAGCGCGTAATCGAAGACCGAGCACAGCAATAACGAAATTGCGACACTCATTCCGACCGTCGCGGTGAGCTGCAGCAGCGTGGCCGCAAGAAGATTGGTCGGCATGTTGCCAAGTGAAAAGAACGACTCGCGCAACGCCCAAACAGTCGCCGCACCAACTCCCAGTCCAATCAGAGCCTTCGGGGCCGAAATGAAAACTTGACCAAAACTTGACGCCGAAAACAAGTTTTCAAACCATCGCTTACCCGAAACTGCTGAAAACGAAAACTTCGGGCGACCGACGTGAAATCGAGTTTGCAACATGTGAGCGAGCGTGCCGATCACAAAAACAGAAATTAGAAACGGCAACACCAACCGCATCGTTTTCCAAAGAAGTGATTGAGACGTCTGAACAATGACTTCCGGAGAAGTGCTAATCGAACTGTTGCTCCACAGTCCGACCGTTGTTTGTTGTAGTCCGTTTCCGATCGCCGCCGCGCAAAACCAAAGCGCCGCAACGCCAGCAACCATTTGTATTGCGGTTGCCAATTCGTTGCTGTGGGCGACGTCACCTTCTTCTCGGGCACGTTTGAGTCGAGCAGCGGTCGCTTCGTGTTGTCGTTCTTCACCTGTGAAACTCATCGTTGAGCCTCCGACGCGGCGCCGACGAGGATGGCTTGGATTTGCTCCAGCGTTGGGCCAAGGTCATCGATGAACAGCCAAATGCATCCGCCAAGGGTAAGTGAAATCGCGAGGAACATGATCGTGACGTTCGAACCAAGGGCCATCGTTGTAAGATTCATCTGCGGGAACGTGCGACAAACGAATCCAAAAGTGAGACTGGTGGCCAGCATCGCGGCGATACCAGGGCCGACGCCACTGATCGCCAGAATGAAACTCTGTTGTAGTATTTGTGGCAGCAATTCCAGCAGCCCATCGGTTGCGATCGATGTCCCGGGCGGCATCTGTTGAAAAGTTTGCAGGACGGATCCGACGACCATGTCCGGTCCGTTCAATAGTGCAAATGTTGCCAATGAAGTCAGTCCAAACAGTTGACCAATAGGTGAACTGGTTCCGCCAGTTGTGGGATCGAGCTGGTCAAAGAACTGTAGGCCGGCAAGTTGCCCCAGAATGTTGCCCGCCATTTGAGCTGCGGAAAAAATGATTAGTGTTCCTAATCCCAACGAAATCCCAATCGAAGCTTCGGCTGCCAGAGGAGCAACAAGGTTCGCGTCGATCGGAATCGAATCCCCAGTGGACTGCTGAGGCATCGCCGAATAGCTGACCAGCGCCAAGACGATCGCAATGATCACACGATGCTTGGCCGAGACTGCTTTGTTGCCGAGAATCGGCGCGGTGAATACCATCGCGGCAATTCGAACGAACACCAGAAGGAATGCTGACACCACTGCCCTGCCCTACCCTTCAATGTTTTCGCTCGGTCGACGAGTAAAACGATGGCTCGGAAGAGAAAATGGATTGGCAGATTCCTCAATCTTTGGTGTTGGAACCGTTTCGTTGGCCTTTTTTACAGGCGCGAGAAAACTGGGCAGAGAACTCGTTCGGGGTTTGTTGAATGAGGCCGGTCTCATGACTGAACCGTTTTGAATCTTTGGCACATCGAGTTGCGGATAGTAGCTGTTATCGTCTGCTGATGGATTGGCAAGCAGCGATTGCACTGAACTTTCAGGCGCGGCCCACGTTGGCGAAGCATCTGCCATGAAGGGACGACTAAATTGATCTTTGGAGAACTCCATCATACGATCCGCAAACCATGGCAACGCGAGCCCAACGACGGCAAGGATCGCAAGGATTTTCGGAACCGTTGCCAAAGCTTGATCTTGAATTTGCGACATCGCTTGAGCGAGTCCCATCAGTAGCCCAACGATTAGACAGACCGCCAAGATGGGTCCGCCAACCATGAAGCAGACTTTGATCGCTTCGCGGCTGGCTTCGATTGCTGATTCAGGTTCCATGTTGGTTTTTCGCTTAACTGTTTTCGGTGTGTGTTCTCTGGCGGTGACGATCCTTGGTCAGCCGAAACTTTGCAGCAGCATTCCAAGCACAAGGTTCCAGCCGTCGACCATCACAAACAGGATCAGTTTCAATGGAAAGCTAACCATCGTCGGCGGCAGCATGACCATTCCCATCGAAACGGTGACCGATGAGACCACCAAGTCCAAAATTAGGAACGGCAAATAGATTTGGAAGCCAAGTAAAAACGCGACTTTCAGTTCACTGATCAGAAACGCGGGAAGCAAGATCTTGATTGGGACTTCTTCGAGTGTCGTTGGTAGTTCGGACGAATCCGAAGCAGATTCTTGCGGAAGGTTCTGATAGAAGACGGCGATTGAGTCTTCGCTCTTGGCGATTCGAATTTGCTTCAGCATAAACCCCTTCATCGGAGCAACGCCATTGTCCCACGCTTCTTCCCAAGTGATCGGGTTCTCAGCTCTTGTATACGGATCGATTGCTTCTGTTTTGACTTGTTGCCAAACGGGAGCCATCACCAATAGCGTCACGAACAACGAAAGCGCCGTCAAAACTTGTGTTGGTGGCAACTGCTGTACACCGAATGCTTGCCGTAGCAAAGTAAGCACGACAATGATGCGGACGTAGCAAGTCGACATCAGGATGATCGCCGGAGCCAACGAAAGGACACCTAAGAGAACAGCCAGTTTGATGGACGATGGAAGTGATTCGGGCGTTGTTAGCGAATCCGTTTGGTTTGACAACAGTTGGTCGATGTTCAACCCGGATGCCGATGATGCGTCGCTTGTTGGTGTCGTTTCGGTTTGCTGGATGTTCGTGTTTGTCGGAAGCTCAAATGATGGAGTTGCCTCAACTGAGACTGTATCGTTTAGCCCAATCGGCATCGGCATCGGCATCGGAGCAAGCGGAGACTGAAACGCGTTTGCATTGCTGCACAGAAACAGAAACGCAATAAACATCGCTGTCACTGTACCTCGGGTCAGTTTTGAAGTGCGGTTCATTATTTTGCTACGCTTCGAAAACAGTGTTCGAACGGTTCGACTTTTGAATTGACTCCAACGCTTGCACTAACTGCGATGTCGAAAAAGTACTCTCCCTAGGTGCCGGCGTTGCAGGGTGCAAAGTTCGACCGGAATTTTCTCGTTGTTGAGGCATTCGGTTGCTGAATTGTTTGACCGCTGACATGACTGAGCTGGTTGCTTTGGTGCCCTTGCCTTTGCAGAGCGAAATCAAATAGTCAACTTCTTCTGCGTCGGTGATTTCTCCGACCGGATGCGTGCCTTCGGGTCCGTTCATTAACAGCAGAAGTTTGCTACCAAGTCGCACGAGCTGCAGGTTCTTTCGCGGTCCGAAAGGAGCATTGCCAATGACTTCGATGACTTCGGAAGGGATGCCTCGATTTGACGAAAAGTTGAACTTTCGCATCAACGCAACGAAACCCAGATAGCCACCGATGATCAGAGCTAACGAACCGAAGACTTTCTTTGATTGGTTGTTGGATCCACCGAACAGCGCGGAGATCTTTTCGCCCCAACCGCCTTCGGATTGGAGTCCACCGAGGAATTCTTTGCTGCTGGATTGAATTGATCCAACGATTCCGGAAAGCGAAGATTGTGATGTTACGTCGGTTTGTAGAGTCGTTGGCCAATTTTCGACTTCAGCTTGAGTGTTCAGTTCCGGAGCAACGTCGTTCCATGCCGGCGTGGATTTCGGGAGCGGCATGACGGCTTCTGCGGTCGATGCTTCGTGGTGGTTGACGTGCACGAAGTCGCCACCGGGGCTTGGCTCTTGCGAAAACTTTCCCGGAATGAAGTTGTTCTGGCTAACCGGTTGCAAAGGGCGAGCTTTCGGAGCCAGCTCAGTCATCGGAGCCGGCTTTCGCGGCTGCAACGGATAGTTCGCCGCACTGCGATCGGCAATCGGTCGGAGGTTCGCTGGTGGAAACAGGTTGCGAAACTTGTCTCTGGTCGGATCTTCCGCTGGCGGCGCGTTTTGAGTTTGCTCTTCGGTCGGATGATTCCATTGACCATAGAGTTGTGTTGTATTCGCCGAAGAAGTCTGCAGGCCTTGAGCGTTGCAGTTCGGAGGATCGATGTGGCACGTAAAAGCGAATGCGCAAATCGACACGCTGAGCATCGCGAAATATTGCAGGTCGATTTTTTGCTTCATCTTTAACGCCTTCCATGACGATAACGACGATGAGATTTCTGTTTCACGATCCGCCGATTGAAGCCGATCGTTTCTGTTCCCGTCCGTGGGACCTCAGCTAGTTTCCCCCAAATTGCCAAATCTGGGCAAGATCACTTCGTTTGTGATGCGTGGGAGCGATAGCACTTAGTACCGGCGTCAAAGTAGTATCGGCGTCAAAGTGTATGAAAGGCGCCCCCACGCCCTGCCTAGCGCAAGGTAGGAAATTGCATGGTTTTGGTTCGTTACCGCAAATCTTAACCCGAAGCGTGAGCTTTGAAGTTGCACATTTTTATCCCGAAGGGATTCAAGCCATTAGCCGGAGGTCGAGCGTAGCGACCACCTCCGGAACCTTAAGGCGACACGATTCGATCCTGAAGGGATCGCAGCAAACGCCCGCTGTGATCCCTTCGGGATCATGTTTGCTTTGGACCCAATCCGGTGATGGCGCTGCGCTTATCACCGGCTAATAGCTTGAATCCCTTCGGGATGGGCCGATATAGTGCAACTTCAAAATTCACGCGTCGGGTTGTGATTCGCAGTATGAGCTTGCGCAACTTTCCGAATGGCGGACCTTGGTGCAATCTATTCAATTTCCTATTTGGCTCCGATCCTCCCAAGGAGAAGCTGATGGCCATGGCCAGTATCGCTACTGCCCAAGCTCGGATGTCAGAAATTGAGCCGTGACGGCGAACAGTCCGCGATAGAAAGAACTGTTCGTTTTCTTGATGGCGACTTCACAGTAGCTAATCAGCCACTTTAGATGCGTATCTGCGAATTGGGTGCGAAGTTCCTTGATCGGCGCGATGTCATCCGGCCCGCAGTTCGCGCCTGCTCCGCAGATTCGCTGCATCAACGCCAGTTGGATTCCGGCATGATCTTGCATCTTTTGTTCCTTGAACAACGTGCCCTCTGGTGTGCCGATGATCTCAATGAACTTCTGCAGCGTCTCCATGCAGTCGCCTTGAAAACGACTGTGGCTAACGACCGATTGGTGCGGAGGCAGATGCCCTTTCGGTCCAAGGAAGCAACCGCAGAATTCGATCGCCAGCTCGTCGACGGCCTCTTCGACACTAGCATGTTCTGGAATTATTCCGCCAAGTTCGACGTAGGCGTCGCGCAATTCGCCGTCTCGCAGTTGTTCGATGGTTTCGGCATCAAGTTCCGCGATCCAAAGGCGAGCAAGGAACCCGTAGACGTTGGCGTGGCTTTGGAGTGTGGCTTGGTCAGGCATGATTCGTGGTTGTGGCTTCCAGCCGCAAACGTTTGGGTGGCAGCTTTTGAGGTCGAAGATGTTTGGTGTGACAGTTGAAATGGTTGCGGCTGGAGGCCGCAGCCACGATAGAACTAAACTTTTTTGATCGACACAACGGTATCGTGAAAGGCCTGCTGCCCTGTGATTGGATCAGGGGCGATCGGCATCAACTTGTTTTGATTCCAGCCATTGCCCGTGTTCTTTTTCCACTTCGTTGGATCTCCGCCGGATTGGTCTTCCCACCACATGTTGCGTTCCCAATCCGCGTCGCGATACATTTCCGCGTCGCCACCTTTGGCGCTTTCGTCTGTGGGACGACCTTTGATGCCTTTGGCGACGTTGGTGTACTCCCAGTGACCGCACGAGTTGCTCATCGCGATCGCTTTTGGATGAATGCCTTCCATTGTCACGATCGGAACACGCATCGACGAAACGACTTGTCGACCATTGACGACAGGCAAGTCATCACGTTTTAAGTGCGGACTGTTTTCCGTAAGAGATTCCGGATAGTAGCTGGTGAGCTCGATCCAGTCGCCATCCTCCAAGCCAAACTTTGCCGCCGTCTCAGGATTCAGCCACGCAGGATTTGAGTGCACGATCTCAGCGAGCCACTTCAGATTCATTGTGCGGCCGTGGTTGTGAACGTTCCACTTGAAGCTAGTCATGATCAGCTCTTCGTCGCGAAGGCCTTCGTGCTCAACCGGTTGGAACCAGATTGGCATTTGATCGACTTCGACGTCATGGCCTGCGTGCTCCTTCGGTCGATTGTTTGCTTTCTTCTCGCCGCTTGCGTTGATCAAGTCCGTACAGTCCTGATTGTTACCGATGCGATTGATAAACAGGCTGCGGATTTCGAACTTGCGGCTAGGCGTTTTGAAGCCTCGAACCGGTTTTCCGTCCAGCATCACGCCGATGCCTTTGCCGTTGCTGCCGAAGATGACTCCATCGTCGTTCGTCGTCGAGTCCTTCATTTCTTCTTCAGTGATCGCGATGTTGTAGGGCTCGTAGAAGGGGTCTCGCGATTCGTCTTCCCAAGCGCCTTCGTCGATCAAACGATCGAGGCCTGCTTTTCCGGTCTCCGGATTGTTGGGCACGTTTGAAGCCCACGCTTCCATGTAGTCTTCCAGCGTTCCGTACTCGTAGGCTTTCTCCATTCCGCCGCCGATCTTTTTGGCAAGCTCAGGAAAAAATTCGCGAACGTCTTTTGATTCGCCAAGCGGTTCAACCATCGGAGTCCGCAAGCCGACGTAAGGTCGCAGGTTATAGGCGCCTCTTGCGTCGAGGTCCCAACGTTCCATGTACGTTGCCCAAGGCAAAACGATGTCGGCGTAGTGAGCGGTTTCGTTATAGAAGCAGTTGATGCAGACGTGGAACGGAATCAGTTTCTCATCCGTCATCACTTCTTTGGTCAGGCTCTCTTCCGGCCACGTCAAAGGAGCGTCCAAGTTGTAGGTCATGTACGCATCGATTTCGGCACGACCTTGTTGGAGGTAAAGATAAATGATTTCGCCGACTCGCATGCGTCGCCAAACATTCGCCAGTGGATACTCTGGAGGATCTTCGAGGATGCTGCGGTTCTTCTTGCCCTTTGGCATCGCCGGAGTTTTGACTTGTGGATCGAGTCCGCCCCACGGAGACCAGCACCAACCGCCCTTTTTGCCGACGCTGCCGACGATGGCGTTGAGCATTTGAATCGCGCGGTCGTTGTAAAAGCCGTTCAGGTGAGCTGAACTTCCGCGGTTGCACATTGTCGTAGCGGCCGGAGCAGCAGCAGCGAATTCCAGTGCGATGCGCTTGATGTCCGCAGCAGCAACGCCGCTGAGTTTTTCGGCGCGTTCGGGCGTGAACTCTTTGAGGTGTTCTTTCAGTTCTTCAACTGAAACATTGGTCCACGTTTCAAGGAACTCAGTGTTTTGCTTGCCCTCTGCCAGAATGGTGTGAGCCATTGCGAGTGCGATTGCGCCATCGGTGCCGGGGAACGGGAAGAAAACTTCATCGCTGCCACCGGCGGTGTTCGACAGGCGTACGTCGAATGTGACCAGCTTCGCACCGTTCTCGAAACGACCTTTCTGAATTCGGCTGGCGAACGGAACGTGGCCTTGATGAGCTTCGAATGCGTTTGAGCCAAAATTCAGAATGTATTTTGAGTGTTCGACATCGTTAAGATCCCAATCGCTTTCCCAGAGAAAGGCCAGGTTCGCAGCGCGGCGATTTCCGGAACACAACGAACGATGGCTCAGTTGTGTCTTGGTTCCGAACGCATCGAGGAAACGTTTGAGTGCGTCCTTGCTGCGTTGCCGACCTTGGTGGAACGCGAAACGTTCTGGCTTTCCGCTGTCGCGAATTTTCTTAAGCTTCACCGCGATCTCATCGAGTGCTTCATCCCAGCTGACGCGTTTCCATTTCCCTTCACCGCGTTTGCCGACTCGTTTCAGCGGATACAAAAGTCGTTCGGGATGATAAAGATGGTTCAGGCCCGCGTGTCCACGGGCACAAAGGTATCCGCGACTGTTGGGATCTTTTGGGTTGCCCTCGATCTTGACCAGTCGGCCTTCTTTAACGTAGCCGACGGTGCCGCAAATCGTGCTACAAAGCTGACACATTCCGGGTACGGTTTTTACGTCTTTGTATTTGTTGACGTCCGGCCAGTTCTTTTTCGCGTTGGGGCCGGGAAGTTGGCAAACTCCGGGAGCCGGACCTGAGCCGAGTTCATAGTCCTTGCCCTTGATGCGTTTCCATTTCTCCATGTCGATGCCCTGCTGGGGCGGACCTTTCTTTTCGGCTTGCTGTTCCTGTTTGGCGACAGGTTCAACACAACCGGACGCCGCTGCGAGGGCAACGGTGCCAGAGGCGAGGCCAAGCCGCAGGAATTTGCGACGTTGTTCGATAGAGCTTTTTGATTCAGATTTTGGTTGCGTATTCATCGGATCCGTAAATTCGCTGCTGAAGTGTGGCCAAGGCAAGGAAGAAGAATGAAAGCGGAGTCAACTACTCTTTCGAGTCAGATTCCGAATCTGGTTCGGACGGTTTGCCCTTCCAGTTGTAGATGCTGTACGCGTCGGGATTGTAAGACTCACCTTCGACGGGAATTCTCGGCTCAATCTTCGCAGGAGCATCACCCGAAAACCACATTCGCGGTTTGGTTTCTTTTTCACCCCGAAGTTGAACCAGCCCTGAAACCGTTTCGGCTTCTTTCATCGCTTTCGAGATTTTTGAGTTCTCGTCGTTGAGGTCACCGAAGTGCAGAGCTTCCGATGGACAAGTCGGAACGCATGCAGGCTCAAGCCCGTTTTCGGTTCGATGGAAACAGTTGTGACATTTGACGGCTTGCTTGGCGACCGGATCAAGGTAGATGGCTCCGTAGGGACAAACGTCGACACAAGTTCCATGTCCGCAACAGGACTCATAGTTGACCGCCACGGTGCCGCCTGATTTTTTGTGAAGTGCTCCGCAAGGACAGGCTTTCACACAAGGAGCATCCTCGCAATGTTGGCAAGACATTGGCAGGAAGAGCCGGGCGACCTTCGGATAGGAACCTTCGTCTTGGTAAAAAGTTTGGCGAATATAGTTTCCAAGCGGCACATCGTTTTCCGCTTTGCAACTGACCTCACAAGCGTGACATCCGAAGCATCGCCGCGTGTCGACGAACCAACCGAACTTCTTGCCGTCGTCGGGAGGCGTCATTCGCTCTTCCCAGTATTCCTTTGGCTGAAAGAGATCGTTTTCCTGTTCGGAAGTTGGCTGGCTTTCCGAGGCGGCTGCTCCTGCGCCGATCGCTGCCAAGCCGGCACTGTGTTTGAGAAAGTCACGTCTGTTTTTCTCAGTGTTCTGCGTATCTTCGGCGTCGTCTGGTTTTAGCATCTTTAGATTGGCCCTGGCAGGAACGTACGATTTGAGTCATTCGTTAAGTTAATATAGCTGTCGCTTCTGATCTCAACAATTGCGATCAATTGAATTGGAACCAGCCCGGCCAGTCCACCGGTAGGATTCGAACCACTATTTACCGATCGGCATACTTTGGTGAAGCTCGGTGCATTGAATGCGTCTTGCATTTTAGATGAAGTGTACGAAAGTGCTTCCTTCTAAATGTTGTTAACACGGTTGTCGCGGGTTCGATTCCCACTTCTCTCTTTGTGCTCTTCGGCATGTTGAGATCGGCTGTACGAGCCGCTATCATCGTGGACGAACTTGTCCGCGCCTATTCTTTCTAACAGTGCAGCAATGGCCGAAGTTGTGAAATCTGCGAAGTCGCGTTCGAAGAATGCTCGCCGAGTCACGAATTTCATTGCGAGAAACTATCTGAACCTGTTTTCGGCCGGTTTGCTGCTGACAGCGCTTTTCTATTTCGTTCAAGTCCAGCAACTTCGAGTTGCGACATTGTCCAACAATCCAGAACTGTTTGCGGATGGTGACGTCGCCGTCGTCACGCGTGTGATTGATGGTGACGAAGTTCGAATTCACAATTCGCGCGGAAGCACACTGGTTCGGATTCTGGGGATCAAGTCCTTCGATGCCACCGAGCGCGATCTAATGCTGGCCGAGTATGGCAAGGTTGCTGTCGACTACCTCGAAGCAGAAGCCGTCGGAAAAGAAGTAATGGTCAAGCTTTCGGAGAAGAAAGTTGACGACGAAGGTCGTCTTCTAGCCACGCTTTTCATGGGAAGTCAGCACGATCAAGATGTTGCCGAATCGATGCTCGCCAATGGTGTTACGCTTGTGTTCACGAAGTACTCCTTTCCGGCAATGGATGAGTATTTGAAGATTCAAGACGTCGCAAAATCTGAGAAGCGTGGCCTTTGGCAAAACCAGCGAGTCACCGCGAGATCAGAATCCATGTTGAACCTGTGGAATCAGGAGCGTCGCGATCGTTAGTGTACTTTTAAGAATGCTACGGAAGTCAACGTTCACCGTGTTGCACGAACGTTACGGACAGGCTGCGCTTTTGTTTGTGGCACTGCTGGTCTACTCGGCTACTGGCTACATGTATTTTGAGTTCTCGGATAACCCGGATCTCAATTGGGCGGATGCGTTTTGGTGGTCGATCGTAACGATGACGACCGTTGGATACGGTGACTTTTTCCCAAGCACTTTCGGCGGGCGTTGGTTTGTTGGCATGCCAACGATGGTTCTGGGGATCGGATTGCTTGGCTACATTCTTTCATTGATCGCGACGTTTATGTTGGAGTCCAAATCGTTGGAGTTAAAAGGTATGAAGACTATTCATTGCGCGGACCATGTCGTGATTTGCGAATTTGGATCCGAAAGTGAATTGCTGAAATTGATCGGCGAGATTCAGCAGGATCAACAAACTTGCAATTCAGACATTGTGATTATCGATGATTCGATTGATGAATTGCCGGCGAGCATGCAAGTTGCAAAAGTGCATTTCGTTCGAGGTGATTCGGCTCAGGAAGCTGTGTTGCATCGGGCCAACATTGGCGAAGCTCACGCCGTGATCATCCAGTCATCGACTCATCGAGGATCCGATGATCGGAATTTGAAGATCGCTTTGGCGGTGAAGTCGTATAGTCCTTCGGTGTTTTTGATTGCCGAGTGTGAGAATCCTGAAAACGTGCGTTTTCTACGGCAAGCCAAGTGCGATAGTGTTCTTTGCGTCTCGACTTTGTCGGAACAAATGTTGGTACAGGAATTATTGAGTCCGGGCGTGGGCGGTGTGATATCGCAATTGACCAGCAACACGCAAGGCAAACAGTTCTATATTGTCGACATGCCAGGCAAGTACGAAAACTATCGAGCGGCAAGGAAAGCAAATTCCAGTGCTGGAAGAGTTCCGGTTGGAATCCATCGAAACGGTGACAGTAGCTTGTTGCCAGAAGATGATTTCGCGATTGAGTCTGGCGATCAACTAATTTTGATTGCTTCGCATCGGCCCGTTTGATTTCAGCGAATGAATCGTCGCCTTTCGCTCCGAGGCTGTCATTTTTTGGCAGCACTCCGATAGTATTAGCTTCTCCGTGAAAGTGGCGCATTCGCGCAGACACATCTTTCAAGCAGCGGCGCGTTAGCGAGGAGCAATGGCGATTTGTCATTAGAGGAATCATGACAATCAGCCCGGAGGGCGAAACAAGAACTGCCGGTGGCGTAAGCCACCGGAACCGAATCGCCGTACTTCGAAGCCCGGAGGGCGGCACAAACTTGAATACCCAGCCGCGCTTAATCACAATGCCGTTCAATGAAGGTGATGTCACCCTTCGTTTTGGCTTTTCAGTAGGGTCGTTGCAGTTGGGGAGGTGGCATAAGCCTCTGGCTTGTGGACATGCAGAACACAGGCCAGAGGCCTATGCCACCGAGACTTTGGCTTCATTGAACGGTATTG
>CALLUY010000013.1 GCA_938010615.1 uncultured Pirellulaceae bacterium
CGGAGCGAAAGGCGACTATCGAAACTTCTTCTATTCAATTCAGGTTTGACGAACCACTAATCCAGTTCAAATTCAATCGTTTCATCACTGGCATAAACTGAAGCGTCGCAATAACCAGCAACGAATTCCTCAACGGTCAGACTTTGCTGCTGAGGAAACGGAGGCGTTAACGATTGACGAATCGCTTCGGTCACTCCATGTGGCATTCCATCGGAACCAAAGATCAAATTCTCACCCGGAATGAAACCAACTTCATCGATCAACATGCGAAATGGATTGTTGCCGACAACATAACACTCTGGCAAACGATCCGAATACTGAATCGAGTCATCCGAGAAATTGGGCTGCATGCTGAGTATGACTCCTGCTTCTTTGGCCCGTCGCGCAGCATCGAGAGAGATCAGTTGAGCATGTTCGATCCTGACTTCGTTTTCGAATCCTAGATTTCTCCGCTGCTGCCAAACGAGCTGCACAACTTGATCGATCGCTCGATCTCCGATCGCGTGGATCGCAACCGCTTTTTGAGTCGCAATACATTCTGCAAACAGATCTCGCAGTTCAGAATCTGAATACATCAGCATCCCGTTGTCGCCGGTGTCGAAGGAGGCTTTCACGGCTGCGGTTCTTACTCCCAGTGCGCCATCGGCAAAGATTTTCATTCCCTGAATCAGTTTCCGCGAATCAGGCGAAAGCGTTTGCCACATTTCCAATGAGCACCAGAATCGTGTTCGATCCAACAAATTCGCCTCACGGAAAACATCGATCTCTTTTTCGTCGGCGAGCAACATTTCTTCCGCGTAGATGACTCCATGTTCGCGGTGCAGAGAGTCGAAGTATCGTCGCAGTCGATCTGCATTTCCGTTGAGCATCGCGAACGCGTTCAAGATCCGGCGCAAGTTGCATTCGAACCACTCCTGATCGGACCAACGACACTCAAGGTCAGTCAACTGCGACTCGATCATCGCTTGGGCTTGATCGTTCATCACCAAACCGTGCAACGACAGATTGAATACTGCGGTTGGACCAAACGACTTCAAGTCATCAGGCGAGAGTTGAAATTTACTATCCAGCCAACCGTGGACAATTAAAATTTCACCATCGTCAATTTCCCGCTCTTTAATCCGATCCAGCACTTCCTGTTTCGAAGACACGTCATGGACATTGATTCCATCAATCCACGAAGCGTACAGAAACGGATGCGTATGCCGATCACGGAGCAGAGGGATCTTGAGCGACTCTCGGTTGGACTGATTCATATTGCTTTGGCGTGTCTAATCCGACCCTTGAAACTTCAAAAAATGCATCCATTGAAACCCATCCGACAGTAGCTCCGTCCCGCAGAATTCGAGATGCAGGATTCGCCGGCGAAGGTTTCCTTCGGGGTCGGTGTGCCCGCTCCCGTGAGAGAGCATGGGACGCATCGCTAATACGTCCCCGGCGTCGCAAAGGATTCTTACTCGATCATTCGGCGTTGCTTCGTTTTGCTTTCCCGACTGATGGGAACCGGGAACGACCTCCAAAGGACCATTCGATTCGGTGACTTCGTCCAAATGAATTCGCAACGTCAGCATGTTCTCAAGGACCGCTTGCGATGCTTCGACGTGATCGACACCGGCCTTGCGAGTTGGCTTTGAAAAATGAGTCGTCGGAAGTGAATTGTCTTTGACCGCAATCGTGAGATCTTTATGTAGCGGCAAATTCCACGATCGATCAGACGGCTTGTCAAAGTAAAGAGCTCGTACCAATCCGAAATCGGCTCCAAGCGTTTGCGTCAACAGTTCGCGAAGGGCAGGGGAGTCCACCGATGCCAGCAAGTCAGGAATTGAATCGATCAGGTTGCGAGCTGCGAAAACAGTGCCGCGGGATTTCAATGCACTTTCGATGTCAGTTCGATTTGCAGCTTCAATTTTCGCACGTAATGCTTCGACCGTTGGTTGATCAAACACGTTTGGAACAATGCAATAACCATCTGACTCAAGTTGCGAGTTTATTTGAGTTGACACTGACTGAACCTCGGGAAATGGTTTCTGATTCGTGAATTATCCGTCAAATACCATCGTTTGAAAATGACACCATCTGTCAAACATCGTGAAGTTTGCTTGTGAGAGGCACCACATCCACTTATCATAAGGCTCACACAACTGCTCTCCGCGTCGCCTCCACTTCCCCACAGGCTACCCAATGGCTCATTCCAAGCGAAAGCGTCCTTCTTCCAGCACCAAACTTCCGCTGCAATACGCTCAGTGTGAAGCTCGTCAAATGCTGGCTGTCGTCAGTGTCGGCGAACTCAACTCCGGCGTCGCCGTATCCGATGATGCGACCGGCGAAGGGTTTATCATGTACTCGGCCACCGATGTGCATGATCGCTTTAACGGCATCAGCGCTGACAACGCCGATCACTTCGTCGCCGTCAGGCTCGACGGACTGCAATGGCAGTACAACAACGACACGCAGTGGTTAAATTTTGAATCCGAACTGCACGATTCACTTGTCGCAACGGTCAACTTTGACGGTGACTATGTTGACAACTTTTTCCCATACCAAACAGTGATCGAAGGGATCTGGATTCGGCAACAGCGTCCTCTTTCCGACCAAACAGAGTACATCGATTTCCGAGTCGTGCCCAATCAATTCGGCGGGCAGTTCAACGAAGGCGAGTTCACGGTGTTGGGCTCCTCGTTTGAAATCGCCGACTTTGAACCGATTCTGCTAAGCGAGCTTCAGTTGGGAAGACTCGCTGCGGCGATGTCAGACTTCGAGAGATCTAACGGCCAGTTTCCCGGTCTCGCGAATTTTGACACCGATGGAAATCCGCTGCTGAGTTGGCGAGTCCATATTCTACCGCAACTTGGTTTGCATGATCTCTACGAACAATTTCGACTTGATGAACCGTGGGACAGCGCTCACAACCTTCCGTTGGCCGATCAAATGCCAAGGATTTTCAAAAGCCCTAACTTTGGGTCCATCAATCGGACTCCGTTTTTGGCTATCGCCGGCGACAATGCGAAATTCAAACTCGATGGAACGCCCGCGAGATGGAGTTCAAGCACTGACTTTCGCACCGCGTCACACGTCGAGGTCAATGCCTCCAAGGCCGTCGTTTGGACTTCTCCTACCGATTGGTATTTTGACGAAGCTGATCCATTGTCTGGATTGGGAGACGCAAGCGACGAAGGGTTTGCAGTTGCGTTACTCGGCGGCACGACTTTCACGCTTGCTGCCGACGTGGACGCTGATGCGTTCACCAACCTGGTTGATGAGACCGACGGCGTGCACTTCGACTATGAAGCATTGGGAATTCAGCTGACGACGGACGTGAAGTTAAGAGAAATTTCGTTTGCGCTTGAGAATTACAGCTCCGCATACCAGGGAATCCGGTCCTCCATTCGTGACGCCGACCAAAATCCACTGCTTAGCTGGCGCGTGGCAATCCTGCCTTTCCTCGGATACAACCATCTTTACAGTCAGTTCAATCTTGATGAGCCATGGGACAGCGCTCACAACATTGCGCTGCTTGATGAGATGCCGGACCACTTCCGACACGATTCAGTCCCAAATGGCGAGACGGTTTACCTTGGCATTGATAGCCCCGGTGCACTTTTTGATTCCACTCGACGAAGCATTTCTGACACTGCGATCAGCGATGGCGCCTTGAATACGATCGCCATCGTTGAAGCAGACTCTTCAGAGGCGGTTGAGTGGACGCGGCCGCAAGACCTTCCCTGGGATCCAACTGACCCGCTTCGTGGCCTCGGTTCACTTAACGGAGACGGACGTTTCAATGCAACAACGATTTGGGGGGACGAATTCCTCAGCTTCGCGACGAATCAACCGGATGCCATTGAGGCGTGGGTGACGTATCAGGGCAATGAAGTCAACGACTACAGCATCCTGCCGGAAGACCACTGGAAGTCTCCCATCAATGCGAAACTTCAGTGGATTTTGAATGGCAGCAACAATTATGAATCTGCTCACCAGGAATTCCCTCACACCATTTATGACGCAGTCGATGAAACCACACCCTTGTTGAGCTGGCGTGTACGAATACTTCCCTTCATTGAACAGAAGCCACTTTACGACCAGTTCCATTTGGATGAGCCTTGGGACAGTCCACACAATTTGAGTTTGTTGCCGTTAATGCCTGCAGTCTTCCGAACTCTTGGCGTTGACAATGGCATGACGGTATTCCAGGGAGCTCACGGACCGAATACGGTTTTTCCAGATTCCAACGATCCGTCAGGTATTGGTCGTTTCAACAACAGCACAGAAGTCATCGTCGTACTTGAAGTCAGTCCTGACCATGCGATTGAGTGGACTAAACCAGGTGACTTCGATTTCGACCCCGCGACCATCCGTTCGTATTTGGAGAATCCCGACTCGACCGGATTTCACGTCGGCTTAATCGACGGCACCAGTCGATTCTTCAATGACACGATCGGTGACGACGTGTTGAACAAACTCGTTTCGCCTGCCGACTATCGCGACTCAAACGTTAATGTGAGCGAACTGTGGAGTAGCGATCTGGCGTATTTCTATTACGGCGATAGATCCATGTATGAGATCGCGAACGCAATGTGGAACTACGAATCGGCGACAATGAGATTCCCTCACCATGCGATCTACACAGAGCCAAACGGCGACACACCGCTACTGAGTTGGCGAGTCGAGATCCTCCCGATGATCGGCCATCAAGATCTTTACGATCAGTTCAATCACGACGAACCTTGGGATAGCGCACATAATTTGAGCCTGTTGCCGCTCATGCCGAAGGTCTTCAGGCACTCGGCAGTCGAAAACGGAAAGACCCCGTACCAGGTTCTGTCGACGCCATGGGATCCTTCCGAAGGGCCTCGATCGCTATTTCCGTTAACCAATGACATCGACTTTAGTTACGGAAACGTCACCGACGGAGTTCACAACACGATCATGTTCGTTGAGTCCAATCCGGAGCAAGCCGTCGAGTGGACCAAGCCAGCTGATATCGTCTTTGATCCAGCGAATCCTACTGCGAGTTTTGATTTGGGCTCAAACGGTCAGGGTACGAGGCTGATGATGGCCGGCGGAAACCTTGGATTCCTTCCGCTAAATTTCAAAGACGAATTGTTGGCGGCGGCTGTCTCCCCGAGCGACGGTGACGAGGTCGACTTCTACAGTGACGAAAGCTATTACTACGGCACGATTGATCCTGTTCAAGTTTGTTACCAGGAAGGAATCACAGTCAGCGAATCCAACGGAAGCACCCTCGTTTCCGAATCGGGATCGACGGACTCCTATCAAATCGTTTTGGATTCCGTTCCTAATGCGAACGTTACGATCACGATCGATCCTGGCCTTGAGCTGGATGTCGGAGGCGGAATGGGCGCACCAATCACACTCGTATTCACGCCTGCAAATGCGCTTACGCCGCAAGTGGTTCAAGTTTCTGCACTCGATGACTCTTATGCTGAACCGATCAATTTTGGACAGATCCTGCACACGGCTACCAGCACCGACACATCGTACTATGGCATGCCTGTCGACAACGTTGAAGTGTTGATTACTGACAACGATCACCTACCCGACGGTGCTCCGCTGTTAAATGAAATCTATGTCGATTCTGGTTCAGCAACTTCGAACCGAGAGTTCGTAGAAATCATTTCAGAGCCTTCGACACCGCTGACAGATGTTTGGCTGATTGCAGTTGAAGGCGACGGATCGGATGCTGGCGTCATTAGTTTTGCTCAGGACCTGAGTTCTGTAACAGCGGGCAGTAACGGATTGACGCTGCTGGGCGTTGACTACGCGACATCCAATCCATGGAGCAGTGAAACGGATTCCGGCACCACCGTAGCGAACCTCAACGCGGGTGCATTCGATGGTGGATCGATCACGTACCTGTTGGTTGAAGGTTTCTCAGGACTTATTGGTGTCGACATGGACACCAGCAACAATGGTTCGCCTGACAAACTTTTCTGGGCTCAAGGACTCGACAGTTTGGGCTGGTCCGACGGTGACTCCGATGACCGCGTCTACTCGGCTGCTCAACTGGTCCAGTCAGGAACTCCTGAGGCGGCGTCCAGAACTTTCGCTGACGACTTTACCGATTCGTTTGCAAGTTGGTTCAACGGCGACATTCCCGGCGGCGGTAGCAATGTCGACTATGGATCGGGAAGCGCCAACTTACCAGCAGGGGCCAGAATAACTCCTGGAGCGGACAACGTTGGCGCGACCGCGCCTTCCTTAACCTCCGACAGCATCTCGTTGGGTAGCGATCAACGATCAAACATCTCTCAGCTTTCAGTGACCTTCGACGGAGCTGTTGAATTCGACGCGGATGCATTCAGCGTCATCCGACGAGCCAACCAAGACGACAACACGTCTGATACGTCGGTGCCGATCACGGTTTCCGTTTCGATTTCCGGTGGCTCCACGATCGTGACGATCACTTTCGATGGACTGACGCGCCCAAACACTGGATCGCTATTGGACGGAAACTATCAGCTCACCGTGCACGGTGATCGCGTCAGGCGAACTGGAACCGACCTCACGCTCGGTTCCGACTTCGTGTTTGGTGATGCCGCGAATGAAACTTTCTATTCGCTTTATGGCGACAACAACGGTGATCGCAAAGTCAACGTTTTTGACTTACTGAGCTTGCGGCAAACCTACGGAAGCAATGAGGGAGATGCAAATTTCAAATCAGGGCTGGACTACGATGACAATGGAACGATCAACGTTTTTGATTTGCTGAGATTCCGACAAAACTACAACAAAGAACTTCCGTTCAGCTAAAAGCGGAGAGTTCCGGTTCAGCCCGGAGGGCGAAACAAGAACTGCCGGTGGCGTAAGCCACCGGAACCGGATCGTATTGCTTTCCAGCCCGGAGGGCGACACAAGTTCGAACAACCAAAACATCCAACCGTGTGTCGCCCTCCGGGCTTGCAAGTTTGGTGGCTTGCTGACCGGTGGTTTACACCACCGGCAGTTCGTATGTCGCCCTCCGGGCTGTGATGCAACGGACGAAACCTAGGGCACCAAGAAATCTACGCTGAAGTCGAGGTTGTGGTGCCACATAGTCGTCTT
>CALLUY010000014.1 GCA_938010615.1 uncultured Pirellulaceae bacterium
CGCTGCGAGCCAAATTATGCGGGCCGGGATGAACGTTGCGGCACAGGGTGAAACGATTGGGTTGTAGTTATCGGTCCATCCCGAAGGGATTCAAGCTAGTAGCCGGTGATAAGCGCAGCGCCATCACCAGATTTGGTCGAAAGCAAACATGCTCCCGAAGGGATCACAGCGGGCGTTTGCTGCGATCCCTTCAGGATCGAATACGTGTATCCTTAGGGTTCCGGAGGTGGTCGCTACGCTCGACCTCCGGCTAATGGCTGAAATTCCTTCGGAATAAAAATGTGTGCAACTTCAAAACTTGCGTTTCGGGCACGTATTGAATGCGATTCAGCAAACCAACCTTAGTGGCGGAAATGGCGTTTGCCGGTAAACACCATTGGAATACCGTGTTCGTTACACGCATCGATGACTTCCTGGTCTCGCATACTGCCGCCGGGTTGAATGATTGCGGAAACTCCAGCTTCAGCGGCCAATGCGATCGAGTCGGCGAACGGAAAGAAAGCGTCGGAAGCCAAAACGGATCCTTTGGCACGCTCTTCTCCGGCTTTGCGAATCGCAATCATCACCGAATCGACTCGGCTCATTTGACCAGCACCAACGCCGACCAGAGAACAATCTTTCGAAAGCGTAATCGCGTTTGATTTGACAAACCGAACCATCGACCAGCCAAACGCAAGCTCAGCCATCAGCGATTCATCTGGCTGACATTCAGTCGCGACTTTCCATGTCGCCTCGTCATCTGCCAATACATCGCCATCCTGAACCAGAACTCCTCCAACGAGCTGCCGCATTTCCCAGCTTCCGCGGAGAGGGTTGAGTTCGCCGACTTTCAAGAGTCGTACGTTCTTTTTCCATTTGGGTTTCGTGACGAGGATCTCCAACGCATCATCATCAAAACCGGGTGCAACGATGGCTTCGACGAATAGATCGCTTTCTGCAAGAAACGAAGCCGTTTCACCATCGACTGTGCGATTCATGCCAACAACGCTTCCGAAAGCACTCACCGGATCACCCGCAAACCCTTTTTCGCACGCTACCTTCAGCGAATCAGCAACCGCTGCACCACAAGGATTGTTGTGCTTGATCACGCTGCAAGCCGGCTGCTCGAAACCGCGAACCATATTGAGTGCCGCATCGAGGTCAAGCAAATTGTTGTACGAAAGATTCTTTCCGTGCAACTGACGTGAATTGACCAAACAGGCTTCGCGATTGTTTTCGCTGCTGTAAACCGCTGCTGATTGATGGCTGTTTTCTCCGTATCGCAAAACGGATCGTCGATTCAGTACGACCGTCATCGTAGCTGGGAACTGCTCGCCTTCAGTCTGACCGGAAAAATAGTCAGCGATCGTCAGGTCGTAGTTCGCGGTGTGTTGGAAAGCCTGAGCCATCAAGCGTCGTCGCAGTCCAATCGTCGTGCAACCTTGCGTGTTGATCTCATCGAGTACTTCGGCGTATTGGTTCGGATTGGAAACCACCGTCACAAAGTCGCTGTTTTTGGCCGCCGCCCGAATCAGACTCGGTCCGCCGATATCGATTTGTTCAATCGCATCCTGCAACAGCACGTTTGGATTTGCGATCGTCGCCGCAAACGGATAGAGATTCACAACCACGACGTCGAACGGAACGATGTCGTGATCATTCATCGACTCGAGATCATCAGCCCGATTTCGGCGTGCTAGGATTCCAGCGAAGACTTTCGGATGCAGCGTCTTCACGCGGCCGTCCATCATCTCGGGGAATTTCGTGTACTCCGAAACGTCGATAACTTTGACGCCCGCCTGTTCGAGATGCCGACGCGTTCCGCCGGTGCTGTAGATTTCAACACCTTTTTCAGCCAGTCCAATGGCGAAATCGACGATGCCCATCTTGTTGCTGACGCTGATCAGGGCGCGTTTGATTTGGGGAGAATCCATGAATTGATCGCTTGGCCATTAGTTTTGGGAATGCTGCCCGCATGTCGTCATGCTGTGCAGCGATGATTGTTCCCAATGGTCGCCAAGCGTCAAGGGTCGCGCTATGAAAAACCAATCTCGGGTTGAGATCGCAGCGAAAGTCGTGCCCGCGACGCGCAATCAAGATGAGCCAAAATACTAGCCGTCACCAAACGGATTTGTGTCATCCGCGTCGTCATCATCATCCGTTGACTTCGAATCCGTACCGAAGGGATTGGCTTCGTCGTCGCCCGCATCATCAGATCCGAAAGGGTTTTCGTCGTCCATGTCGTCGTCCGATCCGAACGGATTCTCTTCACCGATCGCAGAATCGTCAGCACGCTTCTTTTTCACTTCTGGCTTGGCAACCGCCAGATCGGTCTCTAGGAAACGCGGCCGTAAGCTGCTGATTTCGTGGACGCACTGAATAAAGCCGCCCTTGGTTGCGAAAAACATGCGATCCGTGATTCCATTGGGCATGACCAACTCGATATTTGAATTATCAATCGTTTTGGTCACCGCTCGCGTCTCTCGATTAATTCCGACCAAGCGGCCATTGGAATTAATGCAATAGATCGTCTCAACGCCGAAACCTGCGACCTGCCTAATGCCCTTCACAGGCATCTGCCAACCGTCAGGGTAAGTTCCCAGCTCCGCGTTTATCTTGAAAAGTTCGTTGGCTCGCGAAACAACGTAGAGTTCGTTGCCGAAAGGAACTGGTGAATTCATAACGCTTTGGCCGGTGGAGACTTCCCAATCCAAAATTCCGGTGGTCTCGTTGACGCTGTAGACGAATCCATCAAGGGAGCCAACAAAAAGCTGGTTGCCAGATGCGGCAGCCTGAGACACGATCGGAGCCGTTGTCTTCAAGCGATATTCAACGGTTCGCCGCGTGCCCAATGGAGCAACATTCATGTGCCCTTTTTCAGTGGTCCAAACCACGTGATTTTCAGTTATCAACGGCCGAGCACGTGAACCGCCTTCGGCAACCAAATTGAAACTCTCGAGGCCAATTCTTTCGATCGGAAACGTCTGCAAACGTCCATTGACCAACGGCACGTAAATGTTCTGTTCGGAACAGGTTGGCGATGAATCAATTCCATTTTTACATTGACCGCTCCAAAGAACTCGCCCGGTGTCAAAATCGAGGCAGTAGACTCTGGATCCGTTAGCAACAGCCACGTGAGTCTTGCTGGCTCCGAGCCCGATACTTGGCAGACGATAGTCGCCGACTTGTTGGATCCACCTGGTAGCTCCGGTATCCGCGTCGAGGCAGATTACCTGTCCGCTGGCGCCTAACGCAAACATGGTCGACTGCGGCAGTGTGTAATCGGAGATCTCGACTTTTACGTCTTCTTTGCCATCGTTGCGAAGTCGGTATTCAATGATTTCTTTTCGGTCTTCGGCGGCCTGCTTTGCACCATCGATTCCATAGGGAACTCCAAACGGGCTGAGGTCTTTTTCGGCGATGACTTCTTTTCGTTTGCCGTAAGAGATGACGTAGTAAGTCGTTGCTCGGTCTTCGTCGACCACCAGTTGCCAATCGACCAACTCTGCTTTGCTGCTGATCTGCACCTGCGTCGACCAAGCGACCGTCAGTCCAGCTCTCGCTGCATTGACATCAGATAGAAATCCATTTTGAGCCTCAGCCTGTCCGGCAAGGCAAGCGAAAGCAATGGCGACAACCATCGAAATGGAAAAGATACGTTTCTTTGGACGGTGCGTCATCGTGGTTGAAAATCCGCTCGGCAAGTGCATCGAATTTCTTTCTGGGGTCCAACGGGTTGGCAAGAGTCGGGAATATGCCCAATTCTAATAAGCAAATCGGACATTTCCCGCAAAAATGCGCGAGTTTCCTTGCCAATCGGAGGAATCGATTCGATTCACCAATCAATCGGTTCACAACTGGGGCAGCCCGTTGATTTGGTCCGCAAAAACGTCAAAATCGGACATGCCCTTTCTCTGGTCGTTCGTCATCGTTCGATTGCCTCGGCAAGTCAGCAATCCTCGACTAGAATTGAGCATCTAACGCCCTCAAAGAGATCGATATGTCGCTGAACGTTGCCTGTCCGAGCTGCCAAACACGCTACAACTTGCCAGAAAAGTTCGCTGGTAAGAAAGTTAAGTGTAAAACTTGTGGCAAACCCTTTTCCGCGACCGTGGGCGCCGCGAAAGCCAAATCGACCAATCCCAGCAAGGTGACCCGGCAACAGGAAGCCGATCCGAACGAGCTTACGAAAATGGGCATTGGCGTGATTCGTCAACAGCAAGATCCATTCGCAGCCGAACCTCACCTTGGCCCTGATCCGTTGAGAAATCATGTCGTGCAAGATCCGGGATTTGGAATACCCGCGGGTGTGCTCGGCCAAGATTCATCTGGCGGTGAAGAATTAGACAACGATCCAGACTTCGCGTCGGTGACTTCCAATCCGTACATTGCGACCCTGCCAAAAGCCAACCCTGTTGGTTCCACTGGGAACGGCGATCGAAAACCGAAAAAGATTAAAAATGCGTCCCAAGGAAAACGTCTGACCAGCTTTCTGATCGACCAAGCCATTTTTTGGGTCGTAGGTTTTGTCGCTGGTTTCGCTTCGGTGTTCATAATCGAATCCGAACTCATTGGTCAAATTGTCCTTTACGCATTCAACATATTGTTCACGCTTTCGTACTACGTCATCCTAGAAGCCAGCTGCGGTCGAACGATTGGCAAATTGGTTGCGGGTACAAAAGTTGTCAACGAAGATGGAGGACGGGTTACGTTCGGTCGAGTCTTGGGCAGGAGCCTTTGCCGGTTTATTCCCTTTGAGCCTTTCTCATTCGTATTTGGAGGGGACAATGCGTATCCAACCGGCTGGCACGATTCGATCCCTGGTACGCGTGTCATCAATGCCTGACATGCAGCCGCTTCGCAGGCCGGTCCTTTTCAAAGGAACGCTGTTTTTGCTGCAGTTGGTTCTGATTTTTTTTTGCAGCAACGTCGCCACTGCCTTCCAGCACGCGCCGATCATAAAGCTCGATAAAGGAAGCTACTCGACTTCTCGACCAGAACCATGCAAGCCACTCACGGATCAGATCTTCAAGGTTGATTCGCTAACCGGACCGACTCCCACGAATCAGTGGTGGAGCTCATTGGTATGGGACAAGTTTTCCAACAATATGTTCCCGCATCCGTTGGGGGTTGTAACTTGTGAACAAGGGCTCTCCGTCAGTTACCCGGGCGCCGCAATCGTCGCAGCGGAATCCGCCATCATGGGAGGCGGCGTGTCATCAAAAGGCGACGTCGTGATTGGGCTTAAAAATGCCAAGTTTAACGATGCGAAGTTGGCTGATTTCTCTGACTGGTTTGTGACCGCCCAGTTTTCTTCTTCGATTGGCAATCTCAATACAAGCATCGGACACGGTAGCCCTTTCGTCTACTGCACAAGCGATGCCGGAACTGTGCAGTTGAGCTTTGCAGAAAAGCCGTCGCTTTGGTTTGGAGACAAAGACAGCAATACGATCGGCATTTCGGTACGCGGGAATCACTATGGCTTATTTGGACCCAGTAAATGTCGTTGGACGATCGAAAGTGAAAACGTCGTTACACTTGTGTCGGAGGAAGACTATTTTTCGATGGCGTTGCTTCCGGATAAAGATGTTGCAACCCTGAAGCAGTTCGAATCCTGTGCACACAATCATGTTTCTGAGACAAGCTTTGAATTCGAGATCACCGACGGCAAGCTTGTAACGGAGTGGACGATCACGACGGAGGCCAAAGAACCTTCGGAATCGCCAAACACGATGATGGCTCTCTATCCGCATCAGTGGAAGTACTGCGGCGATGAGCTTATTGGGAAAGTCTACCGTTCGGTCCGCGGTGACATGAAATTAATCGCCGGAAAAAAGTTCACGACTTCTGTGCCGATCCAAGGCGTTTTGCCGATGTTTCCTGCGAAGGGAATTGTTGATCGCAAACGTATGTTGGATTATTTGGATGCGGAATCTGCCAAACCGGGACCGGCGTTCGGCGACACTTATTGGGAAGGCAAGCATCTTGGTAAGCTTGCGTCGTTGAGCGGTATTTGCGAATCGATGGGCGAAGTCGAACGACAGAAAGCGTTTGTCGATGAGTTGAAGAAGCGATTGGAGAACTGGTTCGTGGCGTCGGAAGGCGAAAGCTCTCCCATGTTTTACTACAACAAAACATGGGGCACGCTGATCGGAAGCCGCCCTTCTTACGGAAGTGACTCTGAACTCAACGATCACCATTTCCACTACGGATACTTCATCCGTGCCGCCGCCGAAGTGGCTCGCTTTGACGCCGCTTGGGCCAAGCAATGGGCTCCGATGGTCGAACTGTTGATTGCGGAAATCGCGTCGCCAAGTGCAACCCCGCAGTTTCCTGAGCTCAGGTGTTTTGATTTGTACGCGGGACATTCGTGGGCTTCCGGCCATGCACGTTTCGGCGATGGTAACAATCAGGAATCTTCTTCAGAGTCGATGAACGCTTGGTACGGCATGATGCTCTGGGGAGAAGCAACCGGCAACAATGGCGTTCGCGACTTGGGTGCTTTCCTGTTCAATACCGAACGAACCGCGATCGAAGAATATTGGCTTGATGTATCGGGAACGAACTTTCCTGAAAAATTTCCCCACGTCGCCGTCGGAATGGTTTGGGGCGGAAAAAGCGCATTCGCGACTTGGTTCTCAGGCGAAATCGATTGTATCCACGGAATCAATTGGCTGCCGTTCACGCCGGCATCGGTGTACCTCGGTCGTTTTCCTGACTACGTGAAAGTGAACCATGACATCGTCGTCAAAAATCGAAAGAAGGGCAGCGATTACAACAGCGGCTGGGGCGATTTGGTCGCCATGTTTGGAGCACTCGAAAATCCGAATCGTGCGGTCAAGTATGTCGATGCGAATCCAGACTGTCGCCTTGAAGACGGCAACTCGCACGCGTTCATGTACCACTGGATTCACTCGCTGAACCAGATGGGCAATAACGACGCGTCGGTCACCGCGGACCATCTGTTTGCCAATGTCTTTAGTAAAGGCGGCAACAAAACCTATGTCGTTTACAACTTCAAAGACGAGCCACTAACCGTGAAATTTTCCGATGGGAAAGTTGTGACCGCTTACAAAAGCGGCTTGGTGGTTGAGTAGCATTTTCTTAAGAATATTGAGGCAGATCTCTAACTTCAAAACAACAGCCTTAGCACATAAAAGGTGAGCGCACAAAAAAAGCCGACTCCCAGTGTAGAAGTCGGCTCAGCGTTGTCTGTTGCTGCCAACAGGATCGTGAAATCAGATCCCGCATTGATCTCGCCAATCAACTCAGCTTCGACTGCACCGAAGTTGACTGAGTAATCGAGAATTACAATATCGAGCCCGGTTGATAATCTGAAGCTCCGGCGTAGGTCGTTGAAACTTGCTGAATTAGCTCAATAAAGCGGTCGACTTGTTGCGTAGCAAGTCCCGTTTTTTGATCGGCTGTGGCCATAATCGCCTCCAACTGACCTTCATCCAGCGGGATTTCGGGCTCTACAGCGAGTCGCTGCATCAAGTCATTTTTCTCGATGACGCCATTGCGAAGATCGTTGACGGTATCAACGGCGTGTTTCTTTATAACGTGATGGGCCGATTCTCGCCCAGCTCCCGCCTTGATGGCTTCCATCATGACGGTCGTCGTCATCAGGAAAGGCATGTAGTGCCCATTTTCGGCAACGATGACTTGATCGAAAACATCCATCTGATTCAGAATCGTCAGCAGTGTTTCGTAAAGCCCATCAAGCGCCAAAAACGCATCGGGCATCATGACGCGTCGAACGACCGAGCACGAAACGTCGCCTTCATTCCATTGATCTCCGGCCAGCGAAGAAGCCATTGTCAAATAGCCTCCCAGTATTGCTCGAAAACCATTGACACGTTCGCACGATCGCGAGTTCATCTTGTGTGGCATTGCGCTGGAGCCCGTTTGTCCTTTGGCGAATCCTTCGCTGGCGGTTTCGTGTCCGGCCATCAGGCGAAGTGTTTTGCAAAATGAACTCGGACCCGATGCAAGTTGATTGAGGCAGGAAACGACAGCCAGATCAAGACTTCGAGGATAAACTTGGCCGACATTATTGAGCAGTTTTGGAATGCCAAGGTGTTCAATGATCTTTTGTTCAAGATCGATCACTTTCGCGACATCGCCGTCAAACAGTGACAGCGCGTCCATCTGAGTCCCGACCGCGCCTTTGAGTCCTCGAACGGGATACGTCGCAATCAGGTTTTCGAGCGACTGAAGTGAAGAGTGTAATTCTTCACCAAACATCGCCATGCGTTTTCCAAAAGTTGTTGGCTGAGCGGCCACGTTGTGAGTTCGGGCAGCGATAACCAGATCACGCCACTGTTGGCAGCGATTTCCGATTCGGATCAGGGTTGTCGCGGTTTTTTGAGCAATCAGCTGCATAGCCCGAAAGGTTTGCAATTGCTCTACGTTTTCGGTCAAATCGCGCGAAGTCATTCCTTTATGAATATCTTCATGTCCGGCCAATTCGTTGAACTCTTCGATGCGAGCCTTCACGTCATGCCGCGTAATTCGTTCACGTCGTGCAATTGATTCGGTGTCAATATTTTGAATGACTTTTTCGTAGTCCGCGATTGCCGCGTCTGTGATATCGAGCCCAAGCGACTTTTGAGCTTTCATGACCGCGACCCAAAACTGTCGCTCAAGCAGAATTCGGCCCTCTGCGGACCAGATATCATTCATTTGCGGCGAAGCGTAGCGTTGTGCCAATACGTTGGGAATCATGGGTTTTTTGCCATTGGGCGGGATCGAAACGGAATTACCAGTTTGGTGCTTGCGTGTGAGAATACAACCGGACCTTGTTGACTTACAGGTCCGACGTCCGATCGTTTCTGTTTTGACGGAAATCCGATACGATATAGGCAGCGTCGCAACGGTTAGGCAACCGTGCGAAACTTGTCCGAAACGCTTACTTGGAGTTTTTGCCTTGCTATCAGATTCCGATAAATTCCGTGAGGCGACACCCGCCGATTCATCTGAGGATCGGCAGTTGGGTGGAAATGGAATGCGGCCTCGACAAAGTAAGGAGACATGCGTGGGATTGAGTCGAATTAGACGATTAAAATTGCTGTTGGGTCGTTTCGCGTTTTCGTGGTGCTTGTTGTTGGCTTCGGTGGCAGCGTTCAGTGCCGACGCGATCGGGCAGGACGCGGCCAAAGTCGAAGCTTCAGCCGATGTAAAGGTTGCGAAACGCCGTTCTTCGTCGTCGCTGCTACCAAAGTCGACTCGATTTTGGGTTTCGGTTGATGATCTGCGTCGCCTCGAAACCAACTTAGCCAACACGCAACTAGGGAAACTGTCGCGGCAAGATACCTTGGCGCCGTTCTTTTCCAGCTTTGAAAAACAAGTCCGTGATTCGCTTGACAACAACGGTATCAAGTTTGGTCTGGACGTCGCCAGTGTCGAGATGTTGCAGACGGGCGAGGTTTCAATTGCTGGCGTTCTGCCAGATTTCGCGGCGGGTGAAAAACCACTTCCCGGCTCTCATGGCGTTGTCGTGCTGATCGATGTTTCCCCAGATGTCGTTGCGGCACAAGATTTCCTTGGTGATGCGGCGAAGAAGATGACCGACCGCGGAGCCAAGCTCGAGAAGATCGAAGTCATTGGCACCGCCGTCTCGAAATGGACCGTCGAAGTAAAGGCAGCCAAAATCGCCCGAAGTCAGTCATCTTTCGTAACGATTGTTGATGGCTGGTTGCTCGCATCGGATAACGAATCGATTTTCAGTAACGTCCTTCGGCGAATCAAATCCAAGGCGCCGGCGGCTGGTGTGTTGTCCGACTATGAGCCATTTTTGACGGTTCAAGAAAAAACGCGAGTTGAAAACGTTCGCGCTGATTTACGTTGGTTTATTGATCCATTGGGCTATGTTCGATTTGCCGACGCGTTGGCTGAACAGAAAGCGGAAATGCGGCAGCCCAAAGACCGTCCATTGGAAGCACTTTCCAAAGAAGGCCTTGATGCTTTGAAAGCGGTTGGTGGATTTGTTAGTTTCTCAACCGGTGACCACGACGTGTTGCATCGCAGTTTAGTCTACGCGAATCCCGAAAAAGCAAACGCAGCAACGCACAAGCGACTTTTTGCGTTGCTGGATTTCGCACCTGCGGGTTCATCTGTGGTTGATCCGCCGAACTGGGTTCCTGCCAGTGCTGCGGGATATTTTACGGCGACTTGGGACATCAACAAAGCGTTCTCAAACGTTGGTCCATTCGTTGACACGATCATGGGGAAGGATGCGTTTGAGGATATCCTCAAAGAGATGAAGGAAGTCCCGGACTTCAAAGTTGACATCAAGAAAATGGTCCAGTCGCTAGGCAATCGAATCACCGTTGTTGCGACAACTGAAGAGCCAATTGATGAATCCAGTGAGAAGATGTTGGTTGCCGTCGAGCTGAAAGAGGGCGTAGATGCCGAATGGCTGATCCAAAGTATCGGACGGGCCCGGCAGAGTAAGGTTAAGAAGTTGGCAGGCTACACGTGTGTGGTTGACGACCAAGTCGAAACCGAAGAAGAAGATGATGATGGCCTCGGTTTCGATATCGATGGCCTTGATGATGAAGACGATGATGACGAGTTGGACAAAGATGCACTGCCTCCAAGAATCACCATTTTTAATCGTCGCATTATGGTGATTAAGGATAATTACCTTTTCATCTGCAATGACAAGGATTACCTCAAAAAGATCATCTCTCAGAAGGCGTCGACTGCGTTCGCTGGATCAGCTGACCTGATTCGACTCACCGAGTCGCTTGACAAGTTGAGCGATTCAAGCCGAGTTCGATTTCGTATGTTCAGCCGGCTCGATCAGGTGCTGAAAACGAACTACGAAATGATGCGAACCGGAAGGATGGCTGAGTCGGAGACTTTTGTGGCGAGGTTGCTGAATAAAGTTTACGGCAAAAAGGCCGAAAACCAAGGGAAGCGAACTCAGCAGATTGACGGTAGTCAATTGCCGGAAGACTATGAGAAAGAAATCGCTCCTTATCTCGGGCAAGCCGGTTGGGTGATGGAAACGACTGATTCTGGCTGGCGATTCTCAGGCTGTGTCTTGCCGAAAGAGAAGGCCAAGGCAACGATCGCGGAAGCTCCTGAGTCGAAGTAGCGGAAGCCAATCGGAACCCGAGGCGTGAGTTTTGAAGTTGCACTATTCGGCCCATCCCGGAGGGATTCAAGCTATTAGCCGGTGATAAGCGCAGCGCCATCACCGGATTCGGTCGACAGCAAACATGAATGATCCCGAAGGGATCATAGCGGGCGTTTGCTGCGATCCCTTCGCTACGCTCGACCTCCGGCTAATGGCTGGAATTCCTTCGGAATAAATATGTGTGCAACTTCAATGGGCGTGAGCGAGGTTCTGCTGGGCCCGCCCACACTGTTTTAAGTCCTGTATCTTAGACGCTGTAACTTTAAAACTGACCCTTACGGTAATAATGGGTCGGCAATTCCCATGTGGGAAATGTATTTGGCAATTTGGTGTTTCCCCTTCCAATATTTTGGTTTCAACAGAGAATAACGCCCTGTTTTAGCGGCTGACCGCTACGTGTTCTCAGTTTTTATGTTGCCAAGAATCCCATCCGTGCTCGGGTTGTGATTTGGTTTCATTGCGACATTCCTTCATCTCACTTCTTTCCAAGTCTTCCCGTGAAAAATCGCTCCAACTTATTGTTTGCTATCGGTATGGCGATGCTGATGATGATCGTCTTGCAGATGGTCTTTCCAGCGCCCAAACCTGTTGCCGAAGAAGGCGAGCCAAACGTTGCTGTTGAGCAACTTGACGATGCACCGGCAGGCGCAGATGGGGAAGCAGATGAGGAAGCTGGTAGTGACGACGTGGAAGACGTTGTCGGCGCTCCCGACCGCAAAACGATTGACCCGACGATCTTGATCAAGTCCGACGCGGAAATCGTACAGCAAGTCAAAGATGAAACGGCGGGTTCGGCTGCGATCAACGCGTACTTAAATCAGCGAAGTCTGACTTCTGTGCGTCAGATGGGCGAACTAGTGACGATTGGCTCGCTGTATGAGACCGGAACCGATCGCTACTTGATTACGCTGAATCCTTACGGCGGCACCGTGCGACGGATCGAGCTCAACGTCCGCGAACCGAGAACTGGCAAGTACAAATATCGTGACTTGCTTTGGAAGGGTGGCTACATCGGATCGCTGGAAGTTCATGATTCTAAAAGCGGTGTTCGTGTTGGCGTTGTCGGAGCAGGAACTCCGGCAGATCTGGCGACTTCCCCGAACAGTCAAGGTGGAATCAAAGCTGGTGATATTCTGATTTCATTGAACGACGAATCGATCACCGACGCCGAAGAGTTCGATCGTATGATGGCGGTGACTTCGCCCGACGAACAAGCCAGCCTCAAGGTGCAGCGTAATGGTGTTGTAATGGTGTTCACGACCATGCTCACCGATAAGCCAATCGAGCTCGTTCGTCCGGAACCCGGCGTGCTTGACCCAACGTTTGTTTACGACGAATCATTTTTGCTGACGCTGCATGTTCCGAGTGAGAATCCTCGCAAGTCGTGGACGGAAATCGATTCTGATATTCGCGAATCGCAATGGGAAGTCGTAAAAGCTGACGCGAACAACGTTGAGATGCGGTTTGAACTTTCGCCTGAGATGTTGAAGAAAAATGGCTTGGAAGGTCCCGTCACTGCGGTCAAACGATTTGGCGTACCGAAGATCGACGAAGCTGATGTTGATTCGTTCGATTCGGAAACTTGGCACTGGGATTTTGATTTCGATATCCTCAACGGTTCAGACAAAGTTCAGACCATCGGCTACGAACTTAAAGGACCGACCGGCACACCGTCTGAAACATGGTGGTATTCGCAGAAGACGCATGGCCGAGCTTCTGCACTTTTCAAAATGGCCGGAGCACGCGACGTGTTGGGCTCGACGGAGGATCGTAAGTACCAGTTCTGGGGCGGCCCGGAGATCGTTAGTGAGTCGCTTGAAGATGATGGTGGACAGACGAGCTTCTTTGCCGATCCGTACAAGGCGATCGAGGACGAAAGCGTCAGTGACGTGAAATGGTTGGGCGTGGATACGCTGTACTTCAACGTCACGATGTTCCCTGATTTGGGCGATGGAGAAAAGTACAGCGTCTTTAGTGCTTTCGCGGAGGTCAATGGCGGTCGAGTGAACGGGCGACTGGTGGCTCCGAAGATTCCAAAGAACGCTCGCGAACATAAACTGGTCGATTGCACGTTTCGAGTTTTTAAGACGCTTGCCGTGCCGGCGGGCGGATCAAAGAGTCAGCCATTCAATATTTTTAGCGGACCCAAAGAAACTGAGATCCTCGAAGTTTATGGTCTCGGGGAGACTCGAGCTTTTGGTTGGTTTTGGTGGTGTTCCAAGCCGTTGCTTTGGCTGATGCACGTCTTGTACACGCTGACTTTCAGTATCACTTACACGATTCCAATCATCATCATCACGATCTTGGTTCGCTGTTTGATGATTCCGTTTTCTCGTCGCGCGGCGCTTAACGCGCAGATGATGCAGTTCTTACAGCCGCAAATGAAAGCGATCAAGGAAAAGTATCCTGATGATATGCAAAAGCAAGCGGCGGCCCAGCAGGAACTTTTCAAAAGACACAACTACAAACCGCTGGGTGGTTGTTTCATGGGCTTCATTCAGTTGCCAGTTTTCCTAGGCCTCTATCGTGGCCTGTCGCTTGATATCGCACTCAGAGACCAACCACTGATTCCCGGGCTGCAATGGTGCAGCAACCTTTCTGGTCCGGACCAATTGATGTACTGGAAGCATTGGCTTCCGAGTTGGCTGAGCGAGTCCGGTTGGTTTGGACCGTTCCTCAATATCTTGCCGCTGGTGACGATGGTTTTGTTTCTCGTCCAGCAAAAAATGTTCACGCCGCCGGCGGTTGATGAACAGCAGAAGATGATGCAGAAGATGATGTCGTTCATGATGCTCTTCATGGCGATCATGTTCTTCAAAGTTCCTGCCGGACTCTGTGTCTATTTTGTGACGTCGAGTATTTGGGCGATTCTCGAAAAGAAGCTTTTGCCAAAACCGACTCTCGATACCGCCAAGTTGGAAGCCGAGAGTGAAGAAGGTGCATCGCTGGCCGAGAAGGGCATGGCGTTTCTGAATCGCAATAAACCAGACGCAGAACAGCTTGCACGGACAAAAGCTGAAATGGACAAGCAGCGTAAACGCGATCGCATCAAGATGCTCAACGACAAGAAAAAGAAGAAGTAGGGGCCAACGTGGGGCATGGCACCCTTGGCTGAATTATCTCGCTCTGGTGACGCCCTCATTTTGCGTTCCAATTTGTGATCTTCCGGTCGTCGATTCACCAGCATGTCGAGTGCCAGCACTTTTGCGCAACGACAATGGTTCACTTTCCCCGTTCTTTTGAGCTCAGGATGGGAAGCCTGGCAAACTGTGCGGGTCCGTTTGTCTGCTTTCAATCCGTCTTGCGGGCGGTTCCGATAACTCAGGTCATGAGCTTCATGCCGTTGTTGTTAGCCCGCACTTTCGACGACGGTTTCACCACCAGGCCGGCCCGACTTATGCCAAGTTACATTCTTCCCAAGTGGTTGCAGTATATCTGTCTCGTTGGGGTTGCCATCTCGATTGGGTCACCAGCTTTCGCTGCCCCTCAAAATGACGCTCGCACCACGCCATTGGTCAAAGCGATTAAGGGCTGTAGCCTTTCGGTTGTCAATTTGCGTGGCCGCAAGACCGTGGCATCCGATATTGGATCCAAATCCGAATCGAAACAAGTTAACGGGATGGGCACCGGAGTCGTCATCGACTCTCGAGGTTATGTACTGACTAACTACCATGTCGTTCAAGGCGTGAAGCGAATCGAAGTCACCACCAGTGACCGCCAAAAAACAACCGCCAAAGTCTTGGCTCACGATCCTGAGACGGATCTTGCGATTTTGAAGATCGATTTGCCGCGCGAACTACCTACGATTCGAATTGGATCGTCATCCGACCTGATGTTGGCGGAAACGGTTGCAGCAGTTGGCAACGCCTATGGTTACGAGCACACGGTTACTGTCGGCATCGTCAGTCAGCTGGGACGCACGGTGCAAGTCAACGAAGATCAGGTTTATCGCAATCTGATTCAGACAGACGCATCAATCAATCCCGGAAACTCTGGTGGTCCGTTGCTGAACCTCAATGGCGAGATGATTGGGATCAACGTTGCCGTCCGAATTGGTGCTCAGGGAATTGCATTCGCTATTCCGGTCAACGATGCTTTGGAAGTCGCTGCCGACCTGATGAAAAATCTGACGGCTCAACGCATCGCCCATGGACTGAAGACAAAGACAGTCATCGTCGACAATAAGGCGGTCCTGTTCGTAGATTCAGTGGCTCCAAACTCTCCTGCCGCGGCATCAGGGATTTCCAAAGGCGATCGGATCCTTTCGGTAGGGGACCGACAAATCAGAAACCGGCTCGACTTCGAATGTGCTCTCGTTTCAGCAACCGAAAACAAGTCCGGCAAAGCATTTCCAATTGAGGTGTCTGTTGAGCACGGAAAGAGCAAGATGACGGTTGCGATCAACGTCAACAAAGTGACTCATCATGTAAGCGACATGGCTTGGGGATCGCTTGGGATGAAATTGGTCAGAGCCGATGACGCGTTGATGCTCGATCGTCATCCAACCTACAAGCACGGCCTACAGGTTGTAAACGTTCGGCCGGGAAGTCCAGCAGATTCCGAAGGTATTTTGGCTGGTGATGTGCTGGTCGCAATGGCGGGCTACAAGACGGAATCGTTGGAGAATCTTCAATGGGTGCTCGAGCAACCGGATCTTGATCAGCAGTCATCGTTCATGTTTTACATTCTTCGAGAGAAAGAGCCGTTTTGGGGCAAGATGCGAGTCGCCACGCGAAAATTCGCGTCTGGCAATTAGGCTGCTGCGAAAGTTTGTTTGAGCTCGGCAAATTCGGCCCCAGAACGAGTTGTGCCTCGACGCCAACAAACTTTGCCCCAACGGTAACAAGCCGCCTCCCAAATGGGAGGCGGCTTTTTTTTGTCATGTTATATTGCAGTTCATGGAACAGGAATTCATTCGTTGGCTGCAAGAACACGTTTTGCAATCCCATTGCGCGCAGAATCAACGTGACAGTGTGCTGCTTGGGATCGGCGACGACGGAGCGGTTCTTCGTGGAGGCAGTGGGAAACGAGTCCACGTTGCTGACGCGATCGTGGATCAGGTCCACTTTGATTTGAGCGAAAACGATTTGGTACAGATTGGACACAAGGCACTCGCGATCAATCTTAGTGATATCGCTGCAATGGGGGCGATTGCCGAAACCGCGTTGGTGACGATGGTGTTGCCGCGATCGATGTCGTTAGAGGACGCGAAGCAACTCTTTGTTGGAATCGCTAAGTTGGCCAGCCGATACGACGTTGCGATTGTTGGCGGAGATACGGTGCGACACGATGGGCCGCTGATGATTAATGTCGCTGCGACTGGCTGGCTTGATCCCGAGTTTAAATCTTCTGACGGCTGGCGTATGAACGGAGCTTGTGCTGGAGACGTTTTGGTGGTGACCGGTCCTTTAGGTGGGAGCCTCTCGGGTCATCACATTCGGTTTACTCCACGACTAGAACTCGCCCAGGCGATTCAGGAACGTGTGCAAATTCACGCCGCGACCGACATTAGCGACTCACTCTCAATCGATTTGGGCCATTTGCTTCGACAGAGCAATTTTGGGGCAGTTTTGGAATGCGACAGGATTCCTGTTTCTGAATCGGCGGTCCAAAGGGCGAAAGTCTCTGGAATAAGTTCGATTGATCATGCCCTACAGGATGGAGAAGACTTCGAATTGCTGTTGAGTTTATCAAAGGAGGACTTGGCTACGCTGAAAGACGATGTCAGTTTCGAGTTCGACCTTTTTCCGATCGGGTTGGTTGTGGAAGAGCATGCTGGGAGGATCGTTGATCATCAATCGGGCGAAACGATTGATCAAAAAGGTTATCAACACTGAAGCTGGGGACTGTTTCCGATTCTCCATGCGAGGACAACCTGATATATTGGTCGTGTCAGCAACCCGTACCTCTGAACAGGAATCAACCTATGAATAAGACTCTCCTTCTTTCGACGACTGCAGCTTTTGGATTGGCCGTCTTTGCCGTTTTCGCTTTCGCGACTGAGCCTGCAAGCCCTGTCGTGAAGCCAGCCCCGATTGCCATTGTGTCGACGGCAACTCCAACACCACATTGTCAAGTTCCGTGTGGAATCTACGGCGACGAAATGCGGTTTGAAGGAATGCTGGAAGATACTGCGACGATCGCCAAGGCCATTGCTCAGATCGAAGAATTCGCCGGCGGACTTGGTGAAGGAGCGCCGACTGCAAAAGGTTTGAATCAGACGATTCGATGGGTCAACAACAAGGAATCACACGCTCAGAACATTCAGGACGTGATGGGAGAGTATTTCTTTGCACAGCGGATTAAGTCGGACCACAAAGACTACACTGCTCAATTGGCGACTGCACACAAGATCATCGTTTGTGCGATGAAGTGCAAGCAAGATGCTTCGCCGGCAACTGCTGAAGCTCTTAAGGCTGCAGTGCTTGATTTCTATCGTGCTTACGAAGGCAAGGAGCCGAAGTTTCACGAAGACGAAAAATAGAACTCGATTGAGAGTTAGAAAACAAAAAAGCCCGCAAGGATTCTTGCGGGCTTTTCTCGTTACATCCAAGTGAAAATTGGATTACCAATGACGATGGTGACCGTGACCGTAGGAGCCATAAGGTCGCGGACGCGGCCCAACATTGATGCTGATTCCGCTATACGGTCGACCGTAAAAACCGCCGCCACCGTAGGCTCCGCCTCGATAAAGATTTACTGGGGCTCCAAATCCGCCGCCAAATCCGCCGTAGTTGATGCCGCGATAGCCACTTGAATAGCCGAAGCTCGACACGCCTCGGTTGATGGCGATCGAAGTTCCACCGAAGCCAGGCGAAAATCCGCCATAACCTCCACCACGGCACTGAGCGTTAGCTTCTTGGCCAGCGAAACACATTGCGAGAGTTGCGACGCAAACCATCGCTGCTGATTTAATTGAAAAGACTTGAGTCATGATTTCTCCGATATACTTTGGGGTTCTATGCACCTGATATGTTTTGGTGCAGAAGTCCTTAGTGCAATTGGCGTGCCAGTGATCACTGGCCGCGTTGTGCGAAAGTGAGCGTTTTTTCCGGCAGAATCTGTATCAAATCGATGTCAGGCCGTCACCGAATTGACGACATTTCGAGTGCAACGAGGCCGCTAAGAATTAGGGTTAGCAATCAGTTAGCTCGCCTCTCCGAGGCGATTTACCTTGTCTCGGAAAGACCTACTACTTTGACAAGCAATCCTAACTTTAATGGGTAACGCTGCACTAACGATGGAGTTTCATTTCGACCGCGTGAAGAATATCTCCGACACTACGCCGATCGTGATATTCAACTTGAAAAACGATTCGGTCTGCTCCCGACAAATCAATGTCGACATTGAAGGGCTTTCTCAGGGTTGGGGCGTCGAGGACCTCATCGATTCGGTTCTTGCCATCAATTTGTACGATCAGCCTCACCGTTCCGGTCGCGTTGGCGTCGGGGTCAAATGCAATGAGTCCCGTCAGTCGTCGGTATTGTTTGGCGAGTTGGAACGAAAGTTTGCCGCCGCCTTTGATCGCAAAGCCTTTCTTGAACTCCTTACGGTGCGTCATGCCCGAGTCAAACTCGTCGTCGGTCGTCAAAACAGCCAGAGATTTCCCCGCGAAGTTCTTGTCGATTCGAGCAATCGAAAACTGCTTCAAACTTCCAAGAATGGTTTTGCTGGCCAATAAAGGAACCCAGTCGTTGGTTGCTGGTTCAAGATCCGTTAGCCACACGGATCGATTCGCACCAAAATCGATGTTTGAAATCGACTCCGAAGCCACCGAAAACGACATGCCTGCAACGGAACTGACATTGAAAACATTTTCCTTGACAGAAATCGATCGAACTTGAACCTTTGATCCATCACTCAACTCCAGAACGCAAAACGCTGGTGCGAACTCATCGGCAATGCGACGATAAAAGAGCATTCCTGAAAGGCGACTTCGTTTTACATCCGCGGTACGATCGCCGACCGTGAAGGAAACTGAATCAGCGGTAACCTTACCAATGACGCCATCAATGGTTTGAAGATTTTGATCGCGAACAACGACTAGAGCGTCGCTTTCGCGGTCCAGTTCAATCGTTTTCTCCCATGCATCGTCCAAATCCGTCACACCGACGGTGAAACGAACGAAATCAATTAAGCGAGAATTCGATTCGAAGTCCAAGCCGTTTTCGGTCGTGGCCTTCAATTTGCCATCGTCAAGTTTAACTGATTTGCAAATTAGAGTGGAACCATCAACAAGCTTGACGACTTTGGAGGTCGCTTTTGATTGGTCGATTGGATCCGAAAAACGAAATCTCGAAATCGATTTGATTGAAAACGTTCGATCGCTTCCATCGATTTCAAACAGCGCAGTATCGCTGTCGATCCAAATGAGATGCCCTGCGAGCTGCGAACCATCGTTGAGTTCAATTCCAGCCTCTAGGTCGCGGGAACCCTGTGCCGATGCGGGATTTGTAATTCCCAAGCCAGTCAGCAATACGGAACAAAACAGTAACAGGCACCGCCACTTCATTGTTGCTTGTCCGTTTGGTCAGCCAACTTCCGGAAGTACTCTTCAATCACTGATCGATAGTGTGGGGGCAAATCTTTTGACATCTCAGCCAAAGCAGCGTCGCGTTCGGCGGGTTCCATGTTGCCCCACTGGCCTCCGTCAGTTTGTTTTTTGCTGCGAACGTCACCAGAACCCATTCCGCCCGATCGCGCTTCTCGTTCGGCAGGTGACGAAGGCGCGATGTTTCCTTGAGCCATCTGCATTTGGCGTTGTTGCTCTTCCAGTTCTTCGATCAGTTTGTCCAACTTGTTGATGACGTCTTCTTCTTTTTTTCGGACGCGAGAACCACTGCGATTCAAGCCAGTTCTTCGTTTGATATCGCTCATCATTCGAGAGATCTCATCGAGTGAATCTTCTTCGAGCCGTTTCATATCGGCCAGCATCAATTTCGCCAGCACGGCATATCGCCGTGGCAACGCTTCTTCGTTTTCTCGAAGTTTTTTCAGCGTCTTAATGCACTCTTTTTGCTTCAGTAGTTGATGTTCCATGAGCCCGCGATAGTAGAGTAGCGTCGCGGGATCCAAAACGTTGTCGACGTTAATCTGCTGCAACTGAGCGAGTGATTCGTCGAACAATTCGTTGCGAGCCAACCAGCGCCCGTAGCGCAATCGAACGTGATCGCGAACAAACTCATGACAACCTTTGTTTTCCAACAAGTTGCTGGTCAGAATGGTTTCGTCAGGTTGTGCGCTTTCGAGAATTTCGATGAATCGCGCCACATCAGCATCGCCGATTCCGATGCCTTCGATCACGAGGTCGATGGGTTCGGTGGTCGCTTCGTTCGATGTCAGGAACTCACGAACCAGTTTTGCGGTTCGATCGTCTACTTTGGCTTCCGCCAGCCATCTTTCAAACGAAGCAACGATCGTCGTGCGATCAGCCAATTTCCAAGAAGCTTCTTTGCGGATCGAATCTTGGGCGACGGAAAATGACGGTATGAGAAAGCCAATTAGTAGCAACGCCAAGCAGTATTCGGGGATCCGTCGCAAGTTCATTGTGGTTCTTTCAGATCAATTGCAATTCATCCCGCAAAATGAATTATACCGGCAACGTTCACCGGGCCGCGGCGAAAGTCTTGCAAGCAGAAAAAGCCGCGCGGCCCGCGGCTCCGTGTGCAGTACGCCCGACATGGGCGTGATCTTGTGGGGTGCAAGTCCCCTGTACTTAGTTTCGGTTCTTCTTTGAGAGGCATTATACCAAGATGTAAATCTAAATGAAGAGAGTACGAGGCGAGGGCAAC
>CALLUY010000015.1 GCA_938010615.1 uncultured Pirellulaceae bacterium
GCGATTTTCTGATTTTTCATGAGCGTCTTTGGTGTTCACGGTTCGAGCCGCTTGGTCAGGTTCTTCAATATAACCATCACGGGTTGCCGAACGAATCAATGCCGCCCCTTCAATCCGAAAAAACTCGACTGAACGAGCAACAACACAACGTTTCACCGCTTGCAAAATCGGCGAACCTTTGCCATCCTTTTGCGATCGTTTTCACCTTATTGAGCGCCAAATTCACCTCTCGTCACACGTCGAAATTATGAGCAAGCAATACATTTTCCAAATGGTCAACATGACCAAGAAGTTCAATGGCAAAGCGATCTTGGAAGACGTTTGGTTGTCTTTCTATCCCGGCGCAAAAATCGGTGTGCTCGGACGCAACGGTTCGGGTAAAAGTACGCTGCTGAAAATCATGGCGGGACTCGACAAGGAATTCGATGGCGAGGCTCGACTGACCGACGGTTTTACCGTTGGTTACCTTTCCCAAGAGCCGCCGCTGAACCCGGAGAAGAACGTATGGGAAAACGTCCTCGAAGCCGTTGCTCCTCGTCGTGCTCTACTCGATCGCTACAACGAATTGGCAGCCAAGTGCAGCGAGCCTCTCGAAGAAGATGCGATGCAGAAAGTCTACGACGAAATGGCTCGCGTTCAGGACAAGATCGATGCGTCGAACACTTGGAACCTTGACCATGAAATCGAAGTCGCGTTCGAAGTCATGAACCTTCCGCCGAAGGATGCCAGCGTCGACAAATTGTCCGGTGGTGAGAAACGTCGCGTTGCGATTTGCAAACTACTTCTCGAAAAGCCAGACTTGCTGCTGCTCGACGAGCCGACGAACCACCTTGACGCCGATTCGGTTCAGTGGCTCGAGCGAACGCTGAAAGATTATCACGGCACGATTGTCGCCGTGACACACGATCGCTACTTCTTGGACAACGTCGCCGGCTGGATTCTGGAACTCGATCGCGGACAAGGCCATCCCTTCGAAGGCAACTACACTTCATGGTTGGAGCAAAAAGAATCTCGAATCAAGATTGAAGACAAACAAAAAGAGAACCGCAAGAAAACTTTGGCCGCGGAACTCGAGTGGATCAGAATGGCACCGAAGGCTCGACAGTCGAAAAGCAAAGCCAGAATCGGTGCCTATGAAAAAATGCTCGCCGAACAACAGCGTGACGGAATCGAGGATCTCGAGATTCAGATTCCAGCCGGTCCCCATCTTGGCGATCTGGTCATCGAAGCCCAAAACGTCAACAAGGGATTTGGGGAAAAGATTCTGATGGAGGATCTGAATTTCAGACTTCCGCCAGGTGGCATTGTTGGCGTCATTGGTCCCAACGGTGCGGGTAAGACGACATTGTTCCGAATGATTACGGGACAGGATGCGCCTGATTCTGGCGATTTCAAAGTCGGCAAAACTGTGGAACTTGGATACGTTGACCAGTCTCGCGATTCGTTGGACAACGACGCCTCGGTGTATCAGGTGATCTCTGAAGGCAACGACACATTGGAGCTCGGCAAACGCAAGATCAACGCCCGCGCCTATGTGAACACGTTCAACTTCCGCGGCCCGGACCAAGAAAAGAAAGTCGGCGTGCTTTCCGGTGGTGAGCGCAACCGTGTTCATCTGGCCAAGCTTTTGCGAAAGGGTTCGAACGTTCTACTATTGGACGAACCGACGAACGACTTGGACGTGGATACGTTGCGTGCTTTGGAGGAAGCAATCATGAACTACGCCGGTTGCGTTGTCGTCACGAGCCACGATCGATGGTTCCTCGACCGTTTGGCGACGCACATTTTGGCATTTGAAGGTAACGGCTACGTTCACTGGTGCGAAGGCAACTACAAAACTTACGAACAGCAGCGCCGCGAGCGACTGGGCATCGGCGAAGATGAAGCGCCTCGGTTTAAGTACAAGAAAATGATCTCGTAACGAGTTGCGATGTGTTCTGATTCGCGGCCATCACCAATTGTTTAACGTTGTTTAACGGCAATACCGTTCAATGAAGACAAAGTCTCGGTGGCATAGGCCTCTGGCCTGTGTTCTGCATGTCCACAAGCCAGAGGCTTATGCCACCTCCCCAACTGCAACGACCCTACTGAATCACCTTCATTGAACGGTATTGTGTTTAACGGCAAGCCGAAGGCGACTGCGACTGACTTGGATCGCGCAGTCGCCTGCGGCTTGCCGTTAAACGATGAAGCCAGTTAGCCTGTCACCTCAAACTGGAAACCATCGTCAAACCCGACAGCAATCTCACCGCCCTCCCCGCCCGACTTCAATATCTCCGTCGCGATTGGATTGGCCAAACGTTGCAAGATCACTCGTTTCAGCGGACGAGCACCGTAGACTGGATCGAATCCTTCATCCGCAATTGCATCCAGTGCTGCATCATTAACTGACAGCGTCCAATTCTGATCGCTCAATCGCGAACGCAGCATGTTGACTTGGATGGATACAATTTGTCGAATCTCATCGCGAGTCAAAGGATGGAAAACGATCTTCTCATCAACGCGATTCAACAATTCAGGCGCGAAACGTGCCTGCAACGCCTGCAATACCGCGGCATCGATTTCAGCATGATCGCCACCCTCTTCGGTGATCTTTTGAATCAACTGCGAACCAACGTTGCTGGTCATCACAATCATCGTGTTGGTGAAATCAACCGTATTGCCGTGGTTGTCAGTCAAGCGACCATCATCCAGCACTTGCAACAAAATGTTGTAAACATCATCGTGAGCTTTTTCGATTTCGTCCAACAGGATCACACTGTAGGGTCGACGCCGTACTGCTTCGGTCAACTTCCCACCTTCGTCATAGCCAACGTATCCGGGAGGCGCTCCAATCAGGCGACTGACGCTATGCCGTTCCATGAATTCGCTCATGTCGATCCGCACCATCGCATTTTCATCGTTGAACATGACCTGCGCAAGCGCCTTACAAAGCTCCGTTTTTCCCACGCCGGTTGGCCCAAGAAACATAAACGATCCGATTGGACGATTCGGGTCCTGCAATCCGCTGCGACTGCGACGGACCGCATTGCTGACCGCCTCAACGGCAGTTGATTGCCCGACCACGCGCTGTTGAAGTCGCTCTTCCATCACCAACAACTTCGCTTTTTCGGTTTCCATCATCCGATTCAAAGGAACGCCGGTCCAAGCTGACACGATTTCTGCAATCTCTTCTTCGTTCACTTCCTCGGACAGCAAACGTTTCTCATTGTCGTGTTTCGCTTTGGTCGGCTCATCGTCGACCGATTCGGCAGCATCAATCTGGGCCTGCAAAGACTTTCTCTTTGAGTCAAGTTCAAACAACGCGTGGAAGTCCTCTTCGCTCGGTGGCATCCCGGACGATTGTTTCGCTTTGATTTTTCCATCAAGAATTTCGAACTGCTGAACAGTGTCGGACAAATCCTGACGAACGTTTTGCACATCCGTCATACCGAGCTTTTCACGTTCCCACTGTTCCCGTAAGTCCGCCAGCTCTCGGCGTTTCTGTTCCATCTCCGTTTTGACTTCGTCCAATCGCTTCTGCACATCAGCATTATCTTCAGCCGTCAATTGACGCACCGCCAACTCAAGCTGAGTCAACCGACGTTGTACGACATCGATTTCTTGCGGAACACTATCGAGTTCAATCGCAAGCCGAGATGCGGCTTCATCGACCAGATCGATTGCCTTATCCGGCAGAAAACGGTCGGTGATGTATCGATTCGAAAGCTGCGCCGCCGCAACGAGCGCGGAATCCGTGATTCGGACTCCGTGATGCGTTTCATAGCGCTGCTTCAACCCACGCAGAATCGAAACGGTGTCTTCGACCGAAGGTTCGCCAACGTAGACAGGTTGGAAGCGTCGCTCGAGAGCCGCATCTTTTTCGATATATTTTCGATACTCATCCAGTGTCGTTGCACCAACGCAGTGTAGCTCGCCACGCGCTAGTGCCGGCTTCAATAGATTGGCCGCATCGCTTCCGCCTTCGGCTGCTCCAGCACCAACAACCGTGTGAAGTTCATCAATAAACAGAATGATCTGCCCAGCCGCCTCGGATACTTCGTTCAAAACCGACTTCAATCGATCCTCAAACTCACCGCGAAATTTTGCACCTGCAATCAACGCACCCATGTCCAACGCAACCACGCGCTTGTCACGCAAACTTTGTGGAATATCGTTTTGAACAATTCGCATCGCCAGCCCTTCAGCGATCGCTGTCTTTCCAACGCCGGGTTGGCCAATCAAGACAGGATTGTTCTTGCTGCGGCGAGAAAGGACTTGGATCACGCGGCGAATTTCCTCGTCACGTCCGATGACAGGATCCAATTTCCCTTGTTGTGCCATTGCGACTAGGTCGATCGTATACTTTTCCAGAACCTGATACTTTCCTTCGGGATCCTGATCGGTAACTTTGGCATTGCCGCGAACTTTTGAGATCGCGTCGCGAATTGTTTTCTCGTCAACGGCGTTGAGCTCAAGAATTCGTTTTGCTTTTCCGTCCGTCACGGCACAAGCCAACAGTAAATGTTCCGTTGAAACGAACTCATCTCCCATCGAAGCCATCACTTCAGAAGACTTTTCAAGAATCGTTTGCAATTCTCGACTGGCTCCTGGAGCGTTTGGGTTGCTGGACGACGGCAGACGCGCCAGTTCCGAATCTACAATCGATTGCAACTGTGACACTGGCGTACCAATTGACTCAAGGAGTGGCTTGACGACACCGCCCTGCTCGTTGAGTAAACCTTGCATCAAATGAAGCGACGTCATCTCAACGTGCCCCTTTGCCGACGCAGTCATCTGAGCTGATGAAACAGCTTCTCTTGCTTTGGTGGTCAGTTTATCAAATTGAAATGACATCATTCTCTCCAAGTAGGCCAATACAGTTTTGGCAGGCGTAGTTGCAAAACGCAGTTATTGCAAAGCCCGTGCCAATTTCACGGTCGAGAGAAACCTCGGTTTTTACAGGGACAGAACGAGAAAAAAGCGATGTCGCTACCGAAGGCCAAATTGAAGTGCCAGTAGAAATACCAGCCCGCCCTCTGTGCCAACATACGTGAGACAACTTTGAGTTTTTTCAAAGTTGGTGGCATGGAGAGTTTAGATGACAGAATCAATCGAAAAGAAAATTGGGAAAAACCCTGAAGTTGTTGAGA
>CALLUY010000016.1 GCA_938010615.1 uncultured Pirellulaceae bacterium
ATGCGCCGCAACTGGTCGGGCTTTCAGCCCTAAGTGATCGTCCAACGCAATCCCGGCCCTGCGGGCCGGGCTAGGTAAATTGCTGGGCCGTTGGCCCGAAATGACCGGAACACTGCAACTTCAAAGCGCGCAAGCGAGGGATCGGGAAATCCTCGGAAATATTCCCTCGCTTGCGCGTCGGGCTTGTATTTGCGCAACGTCAAAACTTACGCGTCGGGTTATGAAATCGATGCACTAATCCGCTTTCCCCGGCAAGCGGACTCCCTCCCCTTTTTGTCCGGTATGGCCATCGCCCAATTCTGCACGACAGATGTCAGCAGCCTTTTTCAGACGAGATACAACGTCCGGATGATCTTTTGAAACGTCTGTCGTCTCGCCGATATCGTTCTCAAGATCGTAAAGTGCCATCTCGCAATTGAGGTACTTATACTTCACTGGAATTCCATCTTTGCCACCAGCTGAATCCCCGATCGTTCGATACTGATGAGGAAAATGAAGTTTCCAACGCTGGTCTCGAACCGCATGAAGTTTGCCGCCGCCGTAGTAGTGAAAAAAGTACTTCCGTTCGAGCTTCGCTTTTGGATCTTTGAGAACGGGCAAGATGTCGATGCCATCGATTTTTTTGTCCGGAAGTTTCGCACTGATTCGGTCTGCAATGGTAGGAAAAAGATCGATCGACGAAACCATCTGGTCGCAGGTTGATCCCGCGGGAATTACGTTCGGCCATTGCATCAAAGTTGGGACTCGACATCCACCTTCGAACATTGTTCCTTTGCCTTCTCGAAGCGGATGCGCCAAACCGGCGTGATCTCCATAGTTCAACCATGGGCCGTTGTCGCTGGTAAACACGACCAATGTGTTTTCAGAGAGTCCATTCTTTTTGAGCGTATCAACGATTTGGCCAACCGACCAATCGATCTCCATCACCACGTCACCGTAGATTCCACGTTCACTTTTTCCTTTGAACTTGTCTGACACATACAAAGGAACGTGCACCATCGAATGCGGCACGTAAAGGAAAAATGGCTTCTCCTTATTGTCTTCAATGAATTTCACGGCCCGCTCGGTACACTGAGTCGTCAGCTGGGCTTGATCTTCGGCTTTGACATCCGCATTGATGACTTTCTCATTTTCGTACAACGGCAGCGGAGGAAAATTGTGCGAATGGATTTTGCTGTTCGGATCTTTGGGCTTGGGTTGGTAAGGCCACATGTCGTTGGAATAGGGCAAGCCAAAGTATTGGTCGAATCCTTGACGGTTGGGCATGAACTGAGGGAAGTGTCCGAGGTGCCATTTTCCAAAACACGCCGTCGCGTAGCCTTTTTGTTTGCAGAGTTCTGCAATCGTCATCTCGTCCGGATGCAAACCGATTTTCCGTTCCGGCATGATCGCGCCAGTGATCCCAACACGAGTGTGATAGCAGCCGGTCAGCAGAGCTGCTCGCGATGCAGAGCACACGGCTGATGAAACTTGAAAGTCAGTAAACTTCATTCCCTCGGCAGCCATGCGATCAAGATTGGGCGTCTTGATTCCTTCGACACCGAAAGGTCCGATGTCGTTGTAGCCCATATCGTCGATGAAAATGACAACGAAGTTCGGAAGCTCTGGCTGCGAAGCAAAACAATGGTTCGACAGGAGCATCAATGCGACGGCGTAGTAGATTGCAGATCTGAAGACTGCTCGGTGGGAAATCATGGTGTCAACAAGTTGGAAGTGTTGAAAGTTGAAAATATTGCGGTGATTATAGTTGCAAATGGAGCCGCGGTGGCACCCATCAGACAACAACGTTAGATTGAAAGTCTATCTTTTTTGCCGCAATCGATTGAGGATCAACGTGAACGAATCATCCGCAGAATTCTTTGAAACGCTTTTGAACACTCCGGGCGTTTCCGGTTACGAAGAACGGGTCCAAGCGGTTGTTCGCGACTACGCCTCGGGATTTGCGGACTCGATGGAGACGGACTCGCATGGAAACTTGATCCTTTGCAAGAATCCGGATGCAGCTGTGCGGCTGATGTTTGCCGGCCATTGCGATCAGATCGGCTTGATCGTGTCGTACATCGATGACAACGGCTTCATCTACACGCAAACGGTCGGTGGCTGGGATCCGCAGCAACTTATTGGTCAGCGAATGACCATCTGGACCAAAGGTGGCCCGATCGAAGGGGTTATCGCCAGAAAAGCGATCCACCTGTTGAACGAGGCGGAACGAAAGAAAGTCGTTAAGACAAAAGAGCTCTGGATCGACATCGGTGCTGCCGACCGTGAAGAAGCAGAATCACATGTCCGCATTGGAGACAGTGTGACTTTGAAACTCGGTATGACTCGCTTGAGGAACAATTTGATTACGGCTCCCGCGACGGACAATCGTACCGGTGTTTGGGTCGCCGTTGAAGCGCTTCGAATCGCGGCCGAAGCAGGCGTCAAGATTGGTGTCTATGCCGTCAGTACGGTCCAAGAAGAAATTGGTTTACGAGGCGCTCGGACAGCCGCGTTTAGCATCGATCCTCACATTGGCGTCGCGATTGATGTGACTCATGCGACAGACTGTCCAAAGATCGATCGCTTCCAGCTAGGAGATATTCGACTTGGCGAAGGTCCTGTCGTTGTTCGAGGTCCGAACGTCAACGAAAAAGTGAACGCCAGGCTTCATGATTTGGCGTCGAAGAAGAGCGATCTCCCCGTTCAGGCTGCTGCCCTTGGCCGTGCGGCACCAAACGATTCGAATGTTATTCAAGTTAACCGCGGTGGCGTGGCAACGGGTCTGATCGGAATCCCGAACCGGTACATGCACAGTGCTGTCGAAGTCATTTCGCTTGACGATATCGAGAACGCTGCAATCCTTCTGGCAGATTTTGCGTGCTCGATTGAGTCAGGCGATGAGTTTGTTCCAAGCGTTTAGGCTTCCAACATTATGCTCCCTTTGGGGGCTCATCGTGGATGTTAATGGGTCCTTGCAGTTACTATTGGGTAAGTCAGTTTTTTCGGAATTGTTTAACGGCAAGGCGACTGCGCCTGCATTCCTCGCACACAGTCGCCTCCGGCTTGCCGTTAAACGCAATACCGTTCAATGAAGGTGATTAAGTAGGGTCGTTGCAGTTGGGGAGGTGGCATAAGCCTCTGGCTTGTGGACATGCAGAACACAGGCCAGAGGCCTATGCCACCGAGACTTTGGCTTCATTGAACGGTATTGCCGTTAAACGAGTTCTCCAGCCACTAAATATCACGAAGTGCCCTCTCTGGGAGGGTCGGAGCCTAGGCGACGGGGAGGCGCGGAGTTTGTTGTCAAAATTCACAACCGTTCAGACAGTAGTTCTTTGAAATGGCCTCAATAATGAAACCCAACGACAAACCAAAGTCCCGCGGCGGGATCCTGCACACTTACACCAAGTACGATCCGGTAAACTTTCCCGGACCACGTCAGGAACAAGCTGACATTGTCTCACCGATGATGGAGCAGATGCTCGCGTGGGGTTCGCAGCGAGCACTCACTGAAGAAGAGATGGCTCGAGCGATCAAGATCGATCCGTCTCAGCTTTCGCAGTTTGGTCCCAGCCTTGATTTCATGAAGGCAACGCTCGAAGACAAAAAACGCAAGCTGTTGGAGAAGTACGAGACGGAGTCCGTGCGAAAGAAAGCCGGCAAAGCGTTTCGCAAAAAGGCAAAATCCGCTCCGCCGATGGATGAGTCGCTCAAGGCGGATTACGACGAAGCTGTCAATCGTCAGCAACTTTATAGCTTGGAAAACTTGTGGTACCGAGTCAACAACGACGCCGACGAATCAGCTCAGCATTTGATGTCTGTCATTGCGAGGCTTCAGGACAAGTATCAAATCGACGAGCTCCACGCGAATTACGATTTCACGGGTCGAGAATCATTGACGATTCCCGAAGCCATTGAACTCAAGCAATTCTTGGACAAGCTTGAAGAGCTGCTTGACCAAATTGAAGATGCCAAACAAAACGGACAGATCGCGATTTTGGACATCGAGGAAATGAGCCAATTTCTCGACGAGAATCAACAGCACTCTTTGGAAGAAATGCAGCGTCAGATCCAGGACTATATTGAACGCGCCGCGGAAGAGCAGGGCTTTTCAAAAAAGGATGGCAAATACGAATTGACTCCTAAGGCGTATCGCACGTTTCAAAACAAATTGCTTTCCAGAATCTTCAGCCACCTGAAAGAATCCAACAGCGGGCGTCATTACGATGCCGCGGTCAACGGTGAGGGTGCCGTCGAAATGCAATCGACTAAGCCATACGAATTCGGCGACTCGATCGCCAACATGGACGTGCCGCAAACGTTTATCAACGCGATGATTCGCGATTCGTCGCAACGTCCAATTCGACTGAAGTCAGAAGATATCGAGATCCATCGGACTCGAAACAATCCCAAAGCTGCGACCGTGATCATCATGGACATGAGCGGATCGATGCGCTACGACGGACAATACGTCAACGTGAAGCGAATGGCGCTGGCAATGGACGGTTTGATTCGCAGCGAGTATCCGGGCGACTATTTGAACTTCATCGAAATGTACACCTTCGGCAAAGTGCGTCGCCAAGGGGAGATCATCGATTTGATGCCCAAGCCGGTCACGATCCACCATCCTGTCGTGCAACTTAAAGTCGATATGAGCAAGGAAGAAGTCAGTGAGCACATGGTGCATCCGCACTTCACCAACATTCAACATTCGTTGAAGCTGGCGAGGCAATTGTTAGCCAACGTCAACACGCCGAACAAACAGGTGATGTTGATCACGGACGGTTTGCCAACGGCTCACTTCGAAGATTCGACTTTATTCATGCTGTATCCGCCGCATCAGAAGACTGAGGACGCAACGCTTCGCGAGGCTGCAATGTGTGCCAACGAAGGCATCACCATCAATACGTTCCTTGTCCCAAGCTGGTCTCAGTCGGAGGAGGATATTCGTTTCGCTCATCGATTGAGCGAGTCCACCAAGGGCCGCGTGTTCTTTACAGCCGGGGGTGATTTGGATCGTTTTGTTGTATGGGACTACATTAACAAGAAGCGCGAGATTCTTTAGAGCGTGCGGAAAACGCTTCGACGACAGATCCCAGCCACTCGTTCTTCGCCCTCTGTGCAACGCTACGTTTCACTCACCTCAACACGCAACCACTTTGGCAGCCGCTTCACCCGCCCATCGCGATCCACTGCCGCGACAACGGTTTCGCCGATACATACAATCCCTTGCTCATTTCGAATCTCATACCGATGCGTGATTCGAGTGCCTTTTGCTTTCACGAGCCGAGTGTCCAGCGTAAGAAGATCGTCGTACTTCGCTCCGCGTTTGTAATGACAGGTCGCCTTCACAACGACCAGCATGACCCCTTCCGCTTCCAGGTCGCGGTAAGACTTGCCGCTCGTTCGCAACATTTCAGTGCGAGCCACTTCGAAGTAATTGAGGTAATTCGAGTGGTGTACGTGGCCTTGAGCGTCGGTTTCCTTGTAGCGAACGCGGATTTCCATCTGGTGTTGCAGCGGAATCGTCGAAGATTTGTCCGTTGGATTGACCCCGTCCATGCCTTACCTTACATTTCATGTTGTAAAAGTCGTGCTTTCGCGACTGAAGGTTGCTCGCCGCACCAAATCTTCGTTCCCATGACGGGACGAACCGTTCATTCTTATAGTTGAGCAAAATTCATGAGTCAGGGAAGTGAAGGTGAGGACTTCGGTGCCGTCATCGATTTCGAGACCGCACGAGGCAAAGACTATCCGACGATTCGACAGTTTACTGTCTTTCTGGAAAACCGCGTCGGTGCACTAAACGGAATCCTGCGGCGATTCCGCGGATCCCAAGTTCGTATTATGGCGCTCAGTATTTATGATGCTGCCGAATGCAGTATCTTGCGAGTCATCTTGAGCCATCCGGAACAGGGCCGAGAAATTCTCGAGCGTGCGGGGTTGGCGATTATTGAAAGCGACTTGATCGCGTTGGAACTTCCGATGACCGAACAGCCGATGCTGGACGTCTGCACGGCGTTGCTTCGAGCGGAAATCAACTTGCTTCAAACATACACGCTGATGGTCCAAAAGAAGGATCGAACGGTAGTTGCCATCATGGTCGACAATATCGATCAGGCGCAGTTGACGCTGGCGACTTGTGGATTCGGATTGATTACCGAAAACGAACTTCAGGATCTCGGATAGCGGCCGGCGGTCGAGAAAGCGAATTATGGGAATCCGTGTAACGTGTGCAAAGTGCCACACTCGATTCAACGTAAGTGAGAAGTTTGCCGGCAAGGAAGGTCCTTGCCCAAAGTGCAAAACGAAGATCAAGATTCCATCCAAGAGCGAGCAGGTTGTCGTTCATGAGCCCGAAATGTCGGGGCCCAAAAGTACGACGGGGGAGTCGGTGCTCAAGCCGATCCGCCGCAAGGAAATGAAGCTAACGACAGTCCACATTACGCTGATCGTTTCGTTGATCGTCGCGTTCCTGCTGAGTGCTCTGGCCTTCAATTTCACGTTCGCCGACAAGCACACGTTTCCTGCGTGGATTCTTTGGGTCTCAGCAATCGTGATGGCGCCGCCGATTTGCCTAGCCGCGTACTTCATGTTGCGCGATCAGGAACTTGGTGGCTACCTCGGAAAAGAGCTTTGGGTTCGTGTTCTGATTTGTTCGGCAATTTATGCGTTGCTGTGGATCGCGATGCCCGTCGGGAAATACGCTTTCAGCGACAGCTATGAAACAGGTTCGTGGATCTTTGCGCTTGTGATTATGGCTGGCGGCGGTGCAGCCGCAGGAATGTTGTGCTTCGACATCGATTATTTGATGGGGCTTGTGCATTACGGACTCTATCTGGGGCTGTGTATCATCGGTCGCATGATCGCCGGGATCGGAGTATTGCCGGGTGCGTTGGGTAAGCCTGAAGTTGCTCCCGTTGAAAATGCGACAGCGCTGATGATGCTCGCGGAACCGCTGTGGACTAACATGCTGACGATTTTTGGCTTCTGATGAACAAGCTTCTCGCGATTCCAGAAGTACAGGCGCTCGAAGATAGTTCAAGCTTGCTGCGTATACCGAATCAGATTGATGTGCCGGTTACCAATCGCATTATGCGGCTGATCGATACGCCAGTTTTTCAACGTTTGAAACGCATCAGTCAACTTGGGTTGGTCGCTTTTGTCTATCCGGCCGCGAATCATTCTCGTTTCGAGCATTCACTAGGCGTATATCGAAACTGTTTGCTCTTCGTGCGGCATCTTTCTTGGCAGTCAAGATTTCGTGAGCTTGTATCGGTCGAACAAATTGAAGCCTTGCTGTTGGGAGCGCTGCTGCACGACGTTGGCCATTGGCCGTTCTGTCATCCGATCGAAGACATGGGATTGGATGGAGTTCCGCGACACGAAAGTTTGGCTCAACAATGGTTGGCTGACGACGAATTGCAAACCTGCATAGCTGAAGATTGGAATGCATGTCCTGATCTGGTCGCTCGCATCATCACCAAGAAAACCGAAACGCAAACGGAGAAGTTGCTGGCTTCGATTTTGTCAGGGCCAATTGACATCGATAAACTGGACTACCTCTATCGCGACAGTCTTCACGCTGGCGTTCCCTATGGCCAAAACCTCGATTCGGCGCGGCTGATTCGCAGTCTGTGCCTCAATGAGTCAGGCGATGCATTGGCGATCAGTTCCAAAGGCCGTACCGCTGCGGAACTGATGGTGTTCGCTCGCTACGTGATGTTTAGCGAAGTCTATTGGCATCACGCAGTTCGCAGTGCGACTGCGATGCTTCAGCGAGCTTTCTTTCGCTCAAAGGAGACTGCCGATGTCGACTGGGATGCTGAGTTTCAATTTGGTGAAAGTGAATTCATTTCACGATGGATGAAACGCAGCGAGAGTTCTCCTTCGGTTTACAATCTTCTGGAGGGGTTGTTCTCGAATCGCAGGTCACTTTACAAACGTGCCGCCAACTTCAGTTTCGTTGAAAACGAGTCACTTTATCGTACGCTTGCCCAACGACCCTACGCGGAACTAACGCACGTCGGACAACGGTTGGCTCAAGCTATCTCGTCAGAAATTGGTGACAACATTTCGCCTGACGACGTGTTGATCGATGCTCCACCGGCTAAACTGGAAGTCCAGTTCAATGTCGATATCTTTGATTCGCGTGCGGAGTCCTGGCGACCACTCGGAGAAGTTTCGCCGATGATCCACACGTTGGCAAAGAAACAATTCGACGATTATGTCAAACGAGTTCGCGTTTTTTGCAAGCCAGATATTTCCGCAAGCCTTTCCGCGATCGATATGGAAAGCCAGCTCGCGAAATTAACCTGAAAGAGCCATCATGAAATTCCCATTGAGCGTGACGATCGTTTTACTTGCGTCGTTGCTTGTCAATCCATTGACCGGGCAGGAGTCCAAGTCGGAAAACGCGGTGGCAGACACGTTCTTCGCTGCGAAAAGAGTCGTCTTTCTGGGTGATTCGATTACGTATCACGGTGGGTTTATCGCGGCGTTGGAGTCAACGCTCATTGGTAACGAAAAACAGTATCCAGAATTGCTAAATGTTGGCCTGTCGAGCGAAACCTGTTCCGGTGATTCGGAGCCCGCTCATCCTTGGCCTCGCCCAAACGTTCATGAACGAATCCAACGCGTGCTCGATACGGTAGAACCTGATCTGCTGGTGGTGAACTACGGAATGAACGATGGGATTTATCATCCGTTCGACGAAACGCGTTTTGAGAATTACAAAAACGGCATCAACAAGATCATTGAAGCGGCTGATGAATCAGAAGGCAAACTGAAAGTTATCCTCGTGACGCCGCCACCATTTGATGCGTTGCCCGTGAAAGCGAAAGGCAACTTGGTCCCTATCGATGCGAAAGAGTTTTTGTGGACCAAGGTTTATGAAAACTATGACTCCGAAGTGATGTCCGTTTACGCCAAATGGATTCTCGAACAGAAACACCGCGTCGCCGGCTGTGTCGACTTGCGAACTCCGATGCTGGCTGACCTGGTGGAACGTCGAAAAACGAAGCCCGATTTTCACTACGCTCACGACGGCGTTCATGTAAACGCTGCCGGTCACCAACTGATTGCAGACTGCTTGGCAAAGGCTCTGGGGTTGGATTGTTCAAAACATTTAACGGCTGAGCTTTCGGCCAAACTCAAACAACGTCAAGCGATTCTCCGCGATAGTTGGCTAACCGAATCTGGTCACAAGCGACCCGGAATCAAAGCGGGACTACCGAAGTCAAAGGCTGCTGAGGCCGCACAAAAGATCGACGATGCGATTGCTGCGGCAATTCAAAAAACTGAAGGAAACGAAAAGTAAAACGAAATGAAAATTCTAATCACTAACGATGACGGATTCTTTGCTGGCGGCATTCAGGCGCTGGCAACCGAATTACGAAAGCACGCCGAAGTCTTTGTCGTCGCACCGAGTATCGAGCAAAGCGGCATTAGCCAAGCGATCACATTCATGCGACCGCTGAATCCAAAGCCCGTTAAAGAAGACGGAAAGCTAATTGGTTATACCGTCAACGGAACTCCAGCTGACTGTGCCAAACTTGGGCTGCATGAGCTTTGCCCTTTCAAGCCCGACCTTGTGGTAAGCGGGATCAACAATGGACTCAATGTGGGCAATAACGTTTGCCATTCTGGAACAGCGGGAGGAGCATTCGCGGCGTCGATGTTTGATGTGCCTTCGATTGCGTTGAGTGTCGAATCAGGAGATGATCCCCGTTTCAAAAACGTGGCTCGGATGGCATGGCCAATCATTGAACGTTTGGCCAACACCGATTTGCCGATAAAAACGGTCGCCAATATCAACTTCCCCACCGTGGTTGCGGAACGAAACGAGATCACGGAAATCCTCGCTGTGCCCGTCGAAATTAATCCGCTCGGCTATCAATTTCAATCGGGACGCGACCCGAAGGACAAACCGTACTTTTGGGCGACAAACCATCCAGCCCCAAAGCACTCACCGTTTTTGACAGACACTCAAGCCGTGATGCAAGGATACGTGACGCTTTCGATGATCGCCTATGATCCAAATCACGACCAAGGAAATCAGCTAATTGCTTCCATGTTTGCAACAGAGCCAACAACGGACAAGGCGAAGTCATGAGCGAGCCAATCCAATTTGGAGTATTGACCGTGTCCGATCGCGCAACACGCGGCGAGTACGAGGATCGCGGTGGTCCTGCAATTCGCGACTACCTTGGTCGCGTTGTCAAAAGCGAGTGGTCTGACGTTTCGAAAATGGTGACCGACGATGTGCCTGAAATTGAAAATGCGTTGCGGCAGATGTGTGAGACTTGTTGCGTTGTGGTCACAACAGGCGGGACCGGTCCCGCGGCTCGCGACGTGACCCCAGAGGCAACCGAAGCAGTTTGTGACAAGATGATGCCCGGCTTTGGCGAAGCGATGCGAGCCGTGTCGCTATTGAAAGTTCCGACCGCGATTCTTTCGCGTCAAACGGCAGGGATCTGCGGACAATCATTGATTATCAACCTCCCCGGTAGCCCCAAAGCGATCGCGGAATGCTTGGACGCCGTGTTCGCTGCGGTTCCGTATTGCGTGGACTTAATCGACGGGCCGTTTATTGAAACGAATGACGATCACATCATTGCATTCCGCCCAAAACACGCTCGGCGGCCAAGTGAGTGATGCAATTAGATTGCAATCCACCTGACCAAGTCCAGCTTTTTTCGCACAGTCGAAGTTCGTCATGTGTCATTTTGAATGGGGAGTTCGCCAACGCGGTGAAGAGTTTTTCGAATGCCGAAATTCCATCTTACGCATCGTTTTCTGGCAGGACACCCGGACGCTCACGCGTCTCGGCTCACTTTTCAATTCGAATCAGGCAAGTGAGCCGTTGGCCGTAAGGCCTCGGGTAGCCACTGCGAAAAATGCAGGCCTTGCTTTTTGCTTTTGGAAACTCTTCACGGCGTTGGGCGTTCGCCCAATTCAATTGAGAAGACTGCGTGCGCATTTTAGTGGATTCATCTGAATGCAGCCGTTGCGAATAAGCCGATCCAATACGCAAGAAAAAGGAGCGCAAGCGAGAATGGACCGGCAACCAAACCAATCAGAGCCGCATACCGCAATGATGTAAACAGATAGCAAATTCCAGTTCCAAGCAAATAGCCACCCAGCGCGACAACAGGCAAGCCATACGTGTCGGTGTTACCGAATTGATTTGAAACAAGCGCAAGACCCGCGAAGCCGACGGCAATTCCACAGACGATCATGCCAATGGGTAACGCGTGTCCATGTCTTCCAAGACTGCGAGGAGGATTGGGGTTGGGTTCATCGGGCATGCCGGCAGAATAAGGATTTTCAGTTTCGGTCATGTTTGATTATACGATTTGAACGTTCCGTTTGTGCCGACGCATCTCGAGATTCAGGCTGCATAACGACTGCGAGAATTTCAAGGCTTCGGTTTAGTTTTTTCGCAGTCTCAGATCATGATGACGTTATCTGATCTATCCATGCGTCGAAGTTCTCCCAGTCCTGATTGACAAGCTCCATGTGTCGGACTGGGTCGGAGTCGCGAAGTCTCCAGTCACACGACTGCAGTGGGTATTCTGCCATCGAAACGATGTCTCTGTGTTCGTGTCGTGCATCAACAAAGTTTTGTAACGCTTCCAAATCGGCACCGCATATTTTTAGGGCCGCAACGCCAACTCTTTGATTCCAGCCGCGTGGGCAGGAAATGGCGGACAAAATCTGAGTTGCAGATTCAGAATCAGCTGGATCGGGAAAAAGCGCAGAGAGTGCAGATTTAAGCACGGCGCCGTAATCAATTGTGTTCTCAGGTTTCGTCATTAGTCGGACACGGCAGTTGTTTCAGTCAAGCAAGATTCCGCCAGCGTTGACCAAGGCGCGGCAACGCGGACTGGAGTTAGTTTAGTTGGAGATAATGAGAGGCACGACCATCTTGCGACTGATCGACCACCGATGTTTCACGGCATCGGTTCAACGCTTAATTATCCCATGTCACTTGCGTTTCGGCCAATTCTTTCGGTCTTTCGACGTGTGATTCACGGACAGGAAGTTTGGTGCGCCATTGACGACTCTGTAGTGTATTGAGTACGGGTATTTGGGAAGTCGTGCTATTCGGACGTCGTCATAAACGATGGAGAAGAGTTCTGGGTTGTCAACAATCAAGCGAATTCGAACCCGAACTGCGTCTCGAAAGCGATTTGCCGTTCCAGTAGAATATCCATCGAAATAGTCAAGAGCCTCGCCAAGATCATCTGGAAAGTCCGGATGAAAGCTATGATTTTCTTGCATTTCTTAGCTCATCGACCTTAGCCCACATCTGTTCTTCGGTCATGGCGATTGACGGGTTGTCATTCAGTTCTTGCGCCCTCCGACGAGTTTCCGAAATCTGCTCTTCGGACAGCAGGTGACCTGAATGCAAAAGACCGTCCCAAATCTGCTCCGCGAGCTCGAGTTGCGTTTGTGGCGGCAGTTTTTGTATGTCGTTGATTGAAATTTCCATGATCTAATGATACGAAAAAAGGGCGTCTCAGTCAAAAGTTCCGCAATTGCTTGAGTTGAGCGGTATGGCGTCGGCGTTCACCGAGCGACGATAAAGGTTTAAATTCGTGAAACTGTCGTCGGACACAATGGGGGCGTGAAGCTCGTTCCGTTAAGCGAACCAACGTTTTCGCCGTGTTGGATTTCGACCTGAGCTTGCTTCCCAAGCTTCCGTTGCCAGTTGTAAAAAGTGGCAACCGAAACTTCGATCAGCTCACAGAATTCTTTAACTGACAGGCCGCTCTGGCGATGCTCCTCAAGCCAGACAGCCCATTCGTCTGCCCGATACTGAGTAGACATGATGATGCTCCATAAACCTGAAGCTTACAATCAGCGTCAACATGCACTTCCTTGAGCGCTTACCGAATAGTTCGCCTGTCCGCGATGAAAATTCACTGACCCGATAAACATCTTTGAAGCGTCCAGCAGCAAGGAGCCTTCATGCTGCGCGGTGCTCAAAACCAAAACGCAAAACGGCAGCCAGTGGAACACGTCAGAGCAAATTCGGGCGTCTTGGACAAAGTGTTTGAGATCCGGCGGGA
>CALLUY010000017.1 GCA_938010615.1 uncultured Pirellulaceae bacterium
CTCCGAACCGAAAGCGAGCGGATTCGAAAGCATGACTTCGGCTCGAGCTCCGCGGATGGAAAACGATCGACTCCGTCCGCTGTCAGCTCGGAGAGCTGAGCGACGTTAAGCAAAATCTTTCTCAAATCGAACCGTTAACATAACTGCTGATGCCGCTAAGCCAATAGTCAATCCATACCAGAGCCCACGTCCTTCGAGGCCGAGCCAAAATCCGAGCCCGATGCAGCTCGGGATGCCGATCAGCCAGTACGCGATCAAGGTCAGGTTCATTGCCGGTCGAGTCTGCTTGAGCCCTCTGAGCGAATTGGAAGCGGCGACTTGTAGTCCGTCCACGATTTGAAACAGGGCGGCAATCTGCAAGAACACAATTGCGATATCGATGATGTTTTCGTGTTCGGGCAACGTCAGATCAATGTAGGCTCCGATGATCCATCGTCCACAAGTTGCAAACACCAGCACACCAGGCAGCATCGCGACGACGGCTGTGAACATTCCAACCCGCCCTGCCCTGCGAGCGGATTCTCGGTCTCCGCTGCCGGCGAAATTTCCAACGCGGACACAAGTAGCCAACGCGATGCCCAGCGGAATCATGAAGGTGAACGAAGCCGATTGCAGTGCGATCTGATGAGCCGCCAATTGTTCGCCGTCGTCGTTGAAGAGTCCCATGCCAAACGTCACAAACGTGAACATGCAGCACTCAAATGCAACGGTCAGGCAAATCGGCAATCCGACTCGCACCAATTCTGAGATCACGGATCGATCAGGCCGATGAAGTTCGCTGAAGATCGCGTATTCTGTCCGGCATCGCCAAACGTAAATCGCAGTAATCAAAAAGATTAATGTGTAAACGATCGAGCTTGCGATTCCGGTGCCGACCAGCCCAAGGGCTGGCAATCCGAAACGGCCATACATTAACGTGTCGTTGGCGAACACATTCATGCCGACTCCGGCGAGGCTGATCAGCAAAATGGGACGAGCGTGAGAGGTGCCTTCCAGAAATCCGCGCAGAGAAACGGAAAGCAGCGCCGGTAGCATGCCAAAGGAAATCGCTTTTAGGTACTGGCTGCTGAGTTCAACGACATTTTCTTTTTGTCCAAGCAATCGCAGGATTGTCTCCGAGTTCCAAAACAGTAGAAATGCCGGAATGAATGAAACGAGTCCTAGCCAAAATCCCTGCCTCACGATTCGAGGAATCTTTTCGTGGTCGTTTGCCCCCACGGCATTGGCGACCAGCGGGCTGACGGCGTAGAGCACTCCTGAGAAAACCATCAGGACGAAAAAGAATGTCGTGCTTCCGATCGCCATGCCGGAAAGCGCGTCTCCGCCGAGCTTTCCGACCATGATGTTGTCGACCAGCGACATCGTGTTCTGAGCCAACTGCGCAAGCACCAGCGGCAAAGCTAACCAAGTCAGTTTTTTGAATTCGTCGAGATACAAAGTTGGCCTTTCCGTTGCCAATCGCCGGTCGCAGGGGACACAGCTTGATCGGAAAGGTTCGTATTGTCTAGTTGGTCAAAACTGCCGATCTGTCGTGGTTGCGGCTTCCAGCCGCAGCTGTTCCGACATTCGCTGCGGCTGGAAACCGCAACCACGAGTGCTCTACTGCAAGTAAACGAACTCGTTTAAGTTCAACGCCAGTAGGCAGAAGATCTTCAAAGCCTCTTCCGGATTGTCCTTCAAAGTAGAATCTTCCATCAAAACAACGCCGCGATCGATCTCCGTGTCCGATGGTTCACGTTGAAAGACGCGTTTCAAAACAGCGGCGACTTGTTCGCGCGGATCGGAGTGTTCTTCGCGAATCAGCTTTGCAAATAGCTCAGCCTGATCATTGGTGAACTTGCTGTTGAGCAAGCCGATTGCTTGCGTCGGCTGAGTCGTCACGAATCTTACAGGGCAAGGACTGTCGTTGGTGGCCGCGTCATTGGTTTCCAAAATCGGAACGCCCATCGAACGTTTGGTGTGGATGTAAAGACTACGGCGACGAGAATCGACTTCATTGGAACGATTCCAGTTTTTGCCAGGCATCGATTGACCATCCAGCACTTCCTGTGGCATCGGCGGATAAATGCTGGGGCCGTAAACTTTTTCGAGGTTCAGCTGTCCGCTGACAAACAGAATCGAATCGCGGATTTCTTCAGCCGTCAAACGACGCGGATTGAATCGCCAAAAGTTGTCGTTCTCAGGGTCGATCGCAGCGGCACCCTCGTGGAAATCGGTGCTCATTCGATACGCACGACTCAGCATGATTTTCTTGTGAATCGGTTTCAGATGCCAATCGTTTGCCGTCAGTTCCGACGCAAGCCAATCCAACAACTCAGGGTGAGTTGGCGTTGAACCTTGGAAACCAAAGTCACTGCTGCTGCGAACGATACCGCGTCCAAAGTGATACTGCCAAAGCCGATTCGCAATCACGCGAGCCGTCAGAGGATGATCCTTGCCGGTCAACCATTTTGCAAAAGCTCGCCTTCGCCCTGTCGATTTGCCGTTGGCTGGCACTTCGATTTTTGGCTCAGGCGGCGAGAGCACGCTGAGGAATCCCGGCTTCACGGCTTCGCCTTGGGCGTGTGGATTGCCGCGAATCTGAATGAACGATTCTGGCGGTTCAGATCCCGCTTCTTTGACGCAGAGTATCTTTCGGATTCCCTGTGGAGGATTTTCATTAAGGTCGAGCCATTGTTTTTGAAGTTTGACGTATTGGTCAAACTTCTCCTGTGAAATCGATTTGCCGATGTACTTCTTGAGAACGCGTTCGCGATTGATGATCCGCTTGAACTCTTCATGCTCGACAGGCTCGAAGTCTTTCTTGACCGGCGCTTCGATCGATTCCAACTTTGAAAGGACGGATTCAATTTGTTGCTTGTGCGATTCTCGAGTCGCGTCGTCGATTTCGCGTTCATCCATTTGCGTCACCGAAGCCGCCAACACGGATGCGTTATCGCGAAAACCGAAGCTGCGAATGTTTTCGAAGAACGAAACCATTTGGTAGTAGTCGGCTTGAGGGATCGGGTCGATCTTGTGGTCGTGGCAGCGAGCACAGTCGACCGTCAGTCCCATCATCGACTGGCCGACCACGGTGACGATCTGGCTGAGCTCATCGTATTTCGCCAGTTTTCGATCGGCGGGTTCATCATCCCAAGCACCAAGCCGATAGAAACCGGTCGCCGACATCGAATCGATCGTGACGGTTTCAAGTTCGTCACCGGCGAGCTGTTCGGTTAAGAATTGATCGTAAGGTTTGTCGTCGTTGAAGGAGCGAATGACGTAGTCGCGATAGCCCCACACAAACGGTTTCGTGTCATCGCGTTCGAAACTGTTGCTCTCCGCGTAGCCAACTAAATCCAGCCAGTGTCGGCCCCACTTTTCACCATAGTGCGGAGAAGCCAAAAGCTCGTCGATCAGATTCTCCCAAGCATCATCCGAATCGTCGCGAATGAATGCGTCGACTTGTTCGGGAGTCGGCGGAAGGCCCAGCAGGTCGTAGTAGGCTCGGCGGATGAGTTCACGTTTCGTCGCGTCGACCGCAGGCAGCAACTTTACTTTTTCGAGTCCCGCAAGAATGAACGAATCGATTTCGTTCCGTGACCAATTCGAGATCATGGTTTCTGGAATCGAGGGACGCTTTACTTCTTGAAACGACCACCAACTTTTCGATTCGTCGTTGACTTGCGGCGGACCATCGCCAGCATCTGTTTCCAGTTCCCTTTCGTCGTCCGGATTCCAAGGAAGTCCAAGCTCAACCCACTTTTTGAAAACCGCGATTGCTTCATCGCTGAGCTTGCCGTCGGGAGGCATTTGATAGGCATCGTCGTCGTACGAAATCACGCGGAGCAACAGGCTCTCTTGCGGTGCACTTTTATCGATCAACGATCCGGATTCGCCTCCGGAAATCATGCTGGCACTGGACGCCAGCGAAAGCTCGCCACCGAGGTCGTCAGGATCGTTTCGGTGACATTCCCAGCAATGCTCTTTGAGCAGCGGCTTCACCTGAGCGCTAAAAAACGCGACGCCGTCATCGTCCTGGCCGACGGCACCACAGGCGACGCAGGCGGAGATAATCAATGCCAGCAAGTTTGTTGCTTGATTCACTTCTCGTTCCGTCTCACAAAGATCAAACAGCCATTATGGCCAGAACCGCGATCGCATTCTATCCACGCCGCACGTTAAAGATCAAATCACCGGTATTTGCGGACCAAACGAAAACTCGCGTTGACCAGAGATTGTCCCGTAGATAGCCTGTTAGCAAATAAATATTGAGAATAAAGACTAAAACGCCATCCCCGACGCTTGAGCCGGGATCCAAATTCTATCCAGAAACAAACCTCAGTGACCAAACCCAAACAAGTCGAAAAACGAAAACAACGTCTCTCCTTTGATCTTCTCGGTCTGTCCGATTCAATGTTGAAGACGCTCGAAAAAATTGGCTACGAAAAACCTTCTCCAGTCCAGGCCGGCGTGATTCCGCTCGTGATGGATGAGTACGATGTGATCGGACAAGCTAGAACGGGAACAGGCAAGACCGCTGCGTTCGCGATTCCAATCCTTGAGCAATTGGATATGGAAGTTCGTAAGCCGAAGCCCCAGGCTTTGATTCTTGCACCGACTCGAGAACTGGCCGTCCAAGTTGAGAACGAGTTCCGTCGACTTGCGCCGGACGATGTGAAGTCCGTTTGTCTTTATGGTGGTAAACCGATTCGTGGACAGATCAATCGACTTAATGAAGGTGTCCATGTCGTGGTCGGTACGCCCGGTCGCGTGATCGATCACTTGAATCGAGGAACGCTCAATATTGATCAGCTATGGTTCATCGTTCTCGATGAAGCCGATCGAATGTTGGACATTGGATTCCGTCCGGACATTGAACGCATTCTTAGACGCTGCCCGAAGGAACGACAATCGTTGCTGCTCAGTGCGACGTTGCCGCCAGCGATTTTGGAATTGGCGCGTCGATATATGTATCGCCCGAAGGTGATTAACTTTTCGGCGAACAATGTGTCTGCGGAAACGATCGATCAGTTCTTCCTCACTGTGCCAAATGAGATGAAGTTTGAGATTCTGGTTAAGCTGCTCGAACGAGAAGATCCGGAACAGGCGATCATTTTCTGTCGTACGAAACTTGGGACAGAACGACTCTATCGTAAGTTGCTCAAAGAGACTGAGTTTCAGGCGGTCGGTACGATTCATGGGGACATGAACCAGTCGGGCCGTGATCGCATGATGAAAGGCTTCCGTGCGGGAGACGTTCGATTCCTAGTCGCGACGGATGTTGTTGGTCGTGGAATCGATATTTCGAACATCTCACACATCGTGAACTTTGACATCCCTACTCTCAGCGAAGACTACGTTCACCGCGTTGGTCGAACGGGACGAATGGGTAAGACCGGCGTCGCATTTTCGTTTGTGAAACCGGATCAGGGAAGCGATCTAAGCGCGATCGAGCGTCTGATTAACAAGCAACTGGATCCGGATCCGATGCAGGAGCACGTTGATGAACGTCGCGCGATCTTGTTTCCGCATCAGGTTGCTGCTGCGAAGAAGAAAGCCAAGTCCAAATATCGTCGCGGACTTTAGAAGTTTCTTGGTCTTGATCCCTTGATCCCAGACATTCGCCAATCGAATTCGCCGCCTGACGTGCTCCGGCGTTGGCTGCACGGCTGCGGAATTCGAAACGTCGAACGAGGCCTTGCCAATCTGAATGCGTTCGCCGCGCAAGACTGGTCCGATTCTGAAGTTGGACGGTTTGCCAATGCGATTGCCAAAGTGCTTCCAGATCTTCCTGATCCAGATCAAGCGCTGAACAATCTGGAACGGTTGGTGACGCAATCGAAATCCGTGTCGCAGAAAGTTCGCTTGCTTTCTGTTTTGTCGACTCCGTTCAGTGGGCTGATGACGATTCTGTCGGACAGCCAATATGTTGCGGATTTGCTTCGCGATGAATCGAGTTTGGATTTCATGTTGGCGGGAGGCTTTCAACCGTTGGCCAGACAACTGCTCGTCCAGAACGCCATCAATGACGTTGCCGATGCTCGTGATTCAGCCGAAGCGATGCAGCGAATACGAAAGTTCAAACAGAAGGAAACCATTCGTATTGCTTGGGGTGATTTGGTTTTGGGACATCGTATCGATCTGGTGACCGCACAAATTTCGGCGGTCGCGGCTGCGGTCTGCGAAGCAGCACTCTTTTGGTGTCGCCGTCGATTGAAGGAAAAGTTCGGACAGCCATTTTCTCGTACCGATGCCGAATGCCGATTCGTGATCCTCGCGTTGGGGAAACTTGGCGGAAACGAATTGAACTATTCGAGCGATATTGATTTGATCGCTGTTTACGAAATTGATGGCAAGCTAAATGACAGAGCCGTTTCTTCGAATTTGGAATACTTCAGTCAGTTGTCACGCGACTTCATTCGCATCGTTGGATCGCCGACGGAGCTGGGAAGTGCCTATCGAGTCGACATGCGGCTTCGTCCGTCGGGAGCCCGCGGTCCGATCTGCCGAAGCAAACGTTCAACATTACAGTACTACGATTTGCAGGGGCGAACGTGGGAACGGCAAGCGATGATCAAGGCGCGGCCGTTAGCTGGAGACCATTCGCTGGGAACGGAATTGCTTGAGCAGCTTCAGTCCTGGATCTTTCGCCCCAGCCTCAGTCGAACAGACATTGCGGGAATCAAGTCGCTCAAACGTCAAATCGAACGTCGGACGCGGGAAGAAGGGGCGAACCGTGCTGACATCAAAACGGGCTACGGTGGAATTCGCGATGTCGAGTTTGCGATTCAGTTTATGCAGTTGCTCAACGGCTGGAATCTGGCCAGTTTGCGGACGGCAAACACGCTGCGGGCAATCGGTCGGCTGGAACGAAGCCAATGTTTGACGCACGACGAAGCTGAACTTCTGTCCAGCAATTATCAATGGCTGCGGAAGCTCGAACATCGCCTTCAAATCTTACACAATCAGCAAACGCATCGTTTGCCAGACGAACCTTCGTCGCTAGTTGCATTTGCAAAACGAATGGGCATTCGTGAGAACAGCGATGCCAAAACGTTACAAGCGTTTCAACTTCGACTCGATGAAGTGACGACGCTGAATCGAAAAGTGCTGGACCACTTGCTGCATGGAGCTTTCGGAACGCAGAAAGTATTCAAAGACTCCGGAGAGGCCGTGTCCGCTGAAGTGGACTTGATTCTCGATCCAGATCCATCGGAGAAGTTTATCGAACAAGTTTTGGGAAGGTATTGTTTTGCCGACACGCATGCGGCGTTTCGCATTCTGATGGAGTTAGCCGAAGAGAAAACGCGATTCGTTTCTTCACGTCGATGTAAGCATTTCTTTGCTGCGATCGCGGGAGATTTATTGGAGGAGATATCCAAAACTCCAGAGCCCGATCGAACTTTGGTTTCGCTGTCGTCGGTCAGTGACTCGTTGGGAGCACGCGGTGTGTTGTGGGAGCTGTTCAGTGAAAGTCCGGCGACGCTGAGTTTGTATGTGCGGCTGTGTGCTTCGAGCGATTATCTTGCCACGATCCTGAAAACGAGTCCTGGAATGGTGGACGAATTGATGGATGCGTTACAACTCGATTCATTGCCGACTCGAGAGTGGTTGCAGCAGGACATGGACGAGCTTTCACGAGGTGCGGTGGATCTGGATTTGATTCTGTCCGGTTTCAAGAACACTCAGCACATGCGGATCGGAATTCGGGATATCCTCGGCCAGGACGAGATCGCGGAAACACATCGGGCTCTGGCTGACGTTGCAGAAATCTGTTTGCGAAAAGTGACCGAACAGCAGTTGCTGTTGATGTTGGAAAAGCATGGCTTCGATTGGCCAGTCGAGGATTTGAACGAAGTGCCATTCACCGTTTTGGGGATGGGGAAGCTTGGCGGTCGCGAGCCCAATTTTCACAGTGACATCGATGTGATCTTTCTTTTCGATACCAATGCTGACTTCGAAAAGCAATTGCCAGCCGGAGTTTCAGCCCAATTTTTCTTTAGCGAGTTGTCTGCTGCGATCTTGCAGGCGATCGGGAGCCAAGAGGATCGCTCGCGACTGTACGAGATCGACTGTCGTCTTCGCCCATCTGGCAAGAGTGGTTCTTTGGCGGTTCACGTCGATGAATTCGCAAAATATTTCGCAACCGGCGCGGGACAACTTTGGGAACGTCAAGCACTCTGTAAATCGCGTCCTGTTGCTGGCAGTGATTTGCTGGGCCAAAAAGTTATGACCGAAGTGCACGAGATTTTGAATCTGGCCAGCCCTGAAGCTCTACGCGAGGAAATTTGGAAAATGCGTTTGGCGATGCAGCGCAACTGCAATCCGGGTAATTTGAAACGGGGTCCCGGCGGGACGGTCGACATTGAG
>CALLUY010000018.1 GCA_938010615.1 uncultured Pirellulaceae bacterium
GCGTACTTCGAATCGTTATCTGCGGACGGCTACGTTGCACCGGACAGGTCGGGACTGTCGTTTCGCTCGTGCCTCGCTACACGCCAGGCCCGCCAGACCGGTTCCACTCCGTGCCCGCCGCCTTGCATGTAAAGCTCCCCGGCGACGTGGCTCTAAAAAGCCACCATGCCGTCCTGGCATGATTAAAGCCGGGCCCTCCTGGCCCTCGGACGACGTCGGTCGCGGGCGAAGCCATTGGGGAACTCGGAATGCGGAGTGTGGAATTGGTTGATGCATGTCGATCGAACTGCCGGGCCGCTCGACGCTACGGACTACCGCGGCTTCGTGACACGACGTCATCTGCACTTCATTCCCAATTCCACATTCCGAATTCCGCATTGCGGCAACGCCGCTCTCCTGTCCTGCGCTGCGCCTTACGCTACGGCCCGGTGCTCGTACCTCGCATCGATCGCTTCGGGCATCCATGCCCTGCGCGATCGACGGAATCCCGCCGCCGGGCCTGTCATAGCGGCGACCTCCATGCACGCCGCAGGCTGCGCCTTTTGTTCATCTATTGACAGAAGCAAAGCCGTTTCGTCATTCCAGCGAACCACTGGAACACTGGCTCAATAAAAAATGCCCGCATGGATACCGCCAGATTCTGGCAACACCGACATGCGGGCAAGTTGAATTCAGTGAATCAGTCAGCTAATTGGACCCGTCTCCGTTTCGTGGACCGTCTTTAAAACTTCGTTTGCTCGCTATTGCGCATTAAATTGAGAACTCAACAATCCCAAGCGAAACACTGGCGTATGCAACGGCGAGCATTACAAGTGCGATTGCCGGAAACGCCAAGATCAACAATACGATTCTCCACAACCACCCAACCTTGGAAATCAGCAAACCGGCAACTACAAAAATCACTCCTCCCAAGAAGCCAACGCCCAATGCACCTTCAGTAGAGAATGTCTTTACATGAGAAAGCTCATGAAAAAAAAGAATGAAGATTGATGGGAACAAAACCCCGAGTGCGTAAAGCAAAATGGCATAAAGCTCTCTCATCTCGCGCTGCACTTTCCCTTTGTCACAAGTTCACCGGAAATTTCGTATTCCTTCCAAACTCCGGTCTTTAAGCAAAGCGCTCCATATAATTCGAAACTCACCGTGACTATTTCACCAAACGGGCTGCGATGTGTTTTCTTACCTTTGAGCCACTTGCTGTCCCAATCGTAGTAGTCACTGATATTGAGGCGAGTTTTATAACCACCTGGATCGCAGGTTGTTTGACTGCAAAGAGTGCTAAGTTTAAAGCCCACAGTTCCAAGACTGGTTTTCCACGGATCCCTAAGCAAGCGAAATCCTTTTTTCAGTGAGCTCATTGCTTGATTGCAGCATTTCCTCTTTTGCGCCCCCATGTCAGCAAGAAAATTCAATTTGATTTCGTTCATCTGTTTGGTGTTTAGCTCCCAAGCTGAACCATCCCCTGTGGTATACCGGTGCCAAGCCTCTCTACCCCATTTATCATTGTGAAAAATTGTTTTTGAGACCAAGCATGCAAGCCGATCGCAAGTTTTGTAGGGCTTCAGCGGAGAAAAACCATCACGTCTTCGAAGTGCACAGGGATCCTTCACAGTTAACCCAAGAGGGTCAATCTGATCTGGCACGAAGTAGCCTCGATACAGTGACATTCCATCGACATACTCCAGCGGATCGCGGCTGATGAACTCGCCCGTGGTCGTATCGTAGTATCTTGCTCTGAAGTACATCAGACCGAGATCATTATGCAAGAATCTTCCGGTGTACGCAAACGGGTTGTCCACTGATGAATTCGCAAGCATTCCGCCTATTGGTGACATTGTGATGGTGTTTCCATAGGCATCATAGGCGTATCGCTCGACAAGTTGGCCGGAATCATCCGTCAACGCGGTAATGCTGAACTGTTGATTGCGACTGTAGTACGACTTCGTTGAACCGGCGTTCATCATTAGCGGTTCATCAATGTAAGAACCGTAGATGAAGATCCGCTCTGGCGATAAAGGGGCTGCCCCTGAATCGTACATCGCGATCAACTGAGCATTAGGACAAACGAGAACTTGAGTGCTCGAGCCTTCAGTAAGTTTAACTCGTCGACCCAAGGCATCGTATTCGAAGCTGGCATTGCTTCCAACGTCCGTCAATCGATTGTCGAGGTCCCACGTCAGGCTGTCGCCAGTACTGCTGACAAGTGTATTGCCGTTGGCGTCGTGACTGACTGGCGTGTTGTTGATGGCAGTGATTTCATGCACGTCATTGATGGTGCGTGCTTGTTGAATGCCACCAGAACCAGATGCCGTTTGACGGTCGTAGTTCTTGATCACACCAACCTTGTTAAGCGTCCACCAATCTTGCATCAAACCATCGGAACGAGTCCAACCGGTGATTCGGTTTTCGTCGTCGTAGGTTGATGCACTGAAGCCGAAGTTAGACATGAATCCGGCACCGGAGATGGTTTCGGATGTCTTGTTCTTGTTGGCGTCCCAACCGTAAGTGTAAGTGCCGACTTTCTCGGTGCCTGAATTCGTTGTGGCGATACTGGAGACCAGACCGTCGGCGCGATGGGTGTGCGTCGTGACGACGCCATTGCCATAGGTGCTCGTTGCGATGCGGTCGGCGTTGTCGTAGGTACGGATGTCAACGGAAGAACTGTCGAGTTCGACTTCGTCCAACAATCCGCGGGAGTTGTAGCTGCGATCGACGACGGATCCGTCAGGATAAGTCATCGAAGTGAGGCGCGAAGCGGCGTCGTACGTGTAAGATGTGGTGTAAACGACGCTGGCAGCGTCGTCAACGTCGAGCGATTCGCTGGACTTGCGACCAGCGTTGTCGTAAGCGAAGGTGACGGTGTTGCTGTAGCGACCAGAGACCGCAGACAGCATGCGACCGTTGGCGTCGTAAGTGAACGTGTCGGTGTCGACGATGGCACCGAGCACGCCGATTCCGCCTGAAGGCGGTACTACGAACGCTTGGTAATCGCGCGACGTCATCCGACCAGCAGCGTCGTAGTTGTGCGTGATCGAGTTGCCTTTCTGATCGGTGCAAACTGAGATTCGACTCTTGGAATCGTACTCCATTGTCACAATGCCGTAGTTCAGATCGCCAGGCGCGGTGCCAGCAACGTGATCCGGATACTGGGTTGAGGAGGCTCGGCCGAAGGAATCGAATCCGTAAACCGTTTCGCCACCTTCGGCGTCGGTGATTTTTGACCTGCGGCCGGCGGAATCGTATTCGAATGAGGTGACACCTGCCAATCGATCGGTAACCGAAGTTTGGCGACCGAGTCTGTCGTACGCGATCGATGTCGCGTTGCCGCTGGCGTCGATCTTCTGCACAACGTTGCCAGCCAGATCATAAACCGTTTCGGTGATCTCCAGCATCTGGTCGATGGTCATCTTCTGACGGCCCTGCATGTCGTATTGGAACGACACAAAGTTGCCCAACGGATCCTGAGACTGGATCACGCGGCCCATTGAATCGTAGCTGGTTAGTGAAACGTTTCCTGCTGGATCGGTGCCGCTGACGCGGCGACCTGCGTCGTCGTAAGCAAACGTTGTCGTATCGCCCACGCCATTTGTTTGAGATAACATGCGGCCCGCCGAATCGTACTGCGATTCGCTGACTGTTTGGCTCAGGGCGTTGATGGACTTTACCATGCGGCCGATTTCGTCGTACTGCGATGATGAAGTGTTGCCCAAGGCATCGGTGCTGGAGATCGCTTGGCTGACTTCGTTGTAAGCCATCGACGAACTGTGACCGAGTGCGTTCGTTTGCGACGTTCGACGTCCGAGTGCATCGTAAACGTAAGTCATGAAGTCGCTTCCGCCGGCAGGCGTTTGCTTCGTGACATTGCCTGCAGCGTCGTATTCCATGTCGACGACGATCGTTTCGCCAGTCAGTGTTCCGTTGTCCTGGTCGACGCCTTCGCGAATGCTGCGGTAAGTACGGCCGCGGTCATCGAACAACGTTTGTGACCGAGAAACGAGAACTTCGCCGGTGCCGTCATCAGAAAGGGATTCGCTGACGATGGGACGATCGAGGTTGTCGAGCGTTTGACGTGAGATGTGGTTGAAGGTTGGGCCTTCAAGGACGGTTTCGGTTTGGCGACCACGCCAATCGTATTGGTAGGTTGTGACGCGATCGTTGGAAGAGAGGAGTGCGAGGTCGCCAGCCGCCGTCGCGTCCAGCGCGTCCACAGGCTGGAAGCCTATGCCACCTTGCGTAGCAGCCGCGGCATCGTTGTGGACGGTGGTTTTGGTCAATTGACGATTCAAACCCGACTGATTGTTGTCGTACTCGTTTGAAGACAGCAAAACCATATCGTTGCCGAATGCGCCGTTTCCGCTTGGATCAGAATCGGTGGCTCCAGTGTCGTTTGTTCCCACCCATGAGCTTACGGTTTGGCCGTGCGCATTGAATACCGTGCGGCGAATCGTGCCGTCGGCGGTTTCGATGCGGTTGTCTCGCCCCATTTCGTCACGGTCGTAAACCGTTTCGTAAAAATGAGTTCCAACGGTGCCTTCTCCGGCCATCGGAATGTTGTGGTACACACGTGTTGAAATCAGACGTCCAAAGATGTCGTGAATGCTGCGAGTCCACGCTGACCATGACGTTTGCGGGAAGGAATCGCTGGCAGAGAGTTCGCCGTTTGACTGGACGCTAGTTCCGCGGGTTGCGGTGATCTGATCCACGATTGTGCCATCGGCAGACTGTTTGCGAATCGAAACCGGATTGACCAACGTAAAATTACCGCTGGATACTGTTTGGAATCCGGCAGCGGTTCGCGTTTCGTAGGGACCGTCTTTGATGTTCCAGCTGGCTGTGCGAACACTGATGCCATCGACAACGTGGGCTGGACCGAGTGAACGAGTCTGACGGCCGCGAATGTTGACTTCGAAGTCGGTGACCAGATTTAGGCCTGCCGGATCTTGCGTTTGGCGAATCAAAGCGTTGGTCTTCGAATCGTATTCGAATTCAGTGACGGCTCCCCGAGCGTCCGTTTGCTTGATCATTTGGCCGCGCGAATTGAATTCGGCAACCAACGTATCAAATTGTGGGAATGAAGCTCCATTTTGTGCTGCAGGAACGTTGGGAAGGTTGGTCGTGACGGTTTCTGGAACAAGCGTTCCTGAATGCCAAGTGTAGCTGTACGTTGTTTCGATTCCGGGTCCCGTTTCTTGCGGGAACTGGATTTCTTTTGCGACCGGATAGACGGTGACGCCACCTTCGGTTTTCGAAGTGTACTCTCGTTCAAACGTTTTGATTGGCGTACCAGCAGAACCGTTCTTGACTGATCGGCTTGCGAGCTTTCCTTTGGCGGCACCAGAACCAGTCGTTGTGTACCACGAGGTCAGGTCAATGCGGCCGGAGTTCGTTTTGATTTGCACATCCAGATCGTTCTGCGAATCATCAAACGGATCCGATGAGAAATCGATGCAAGACGGCGAGTAGTTTTCGATCTCGCGTCCGTCAGCGTCGAATTTAAAGTAGTGCACCCAGCGATCCGAACCCATGGTCTCATCGAGCAACATGTCTTTTCCAAGATGATTCGAATACACCGTTTTTACGCCGCCGTCGTTGGATGTGTAGACAGCTTTGCGTTTCCAGTTGTTGGCTGGATCGGTCGGAGTCGACGTGTTGTCGGTGTAGGTGATCGTGCTCCATTGAGTACCGCCATAGGTTTCGACGCGGCTGACTCGGTAGTCGGCATCGTATTGGTAGTAGCTCGATGAGGCGGATTTTAGTTGAGCATCGCTGGCGGTGTCAGGATTGGCCAGCGATTCGTAGCCTGCCGGATCGATGACGTACTTGAGCATGTCGACCGGGCCGCTGGTGTAATAGATAAACATCTTCGTCGATTCGGTGTTCCAACCACCGCTTCCGTCCGGGAGCTGTTTATGAATTTTGTAAAGCGAACGAGCGGTGTAGCGACCCGAAGAAGTTGTTTCCGGAATCTCGAATTCCAACCGTGATTGAGACTCGTAGTCCGCGTCAGTCGGTGCTGTGCTGGAGCCGACGTAGACTCGCTGCAAAATGGACTCAATGGTGGCAAGCATAGAATTGCTTGAAATGCTGAATTCGGACCCGCTGTCGAGGCTTCCGATCGGTACTGGCATGCCCGGAGTACCTGAAATCGGTGCAATTGGACTGACCGGAGTCAACGGACCGCCTGGTCCAACCGGTTCGCCTGGTGCAATTGGTCCGCCTGGTCCGCCGCTGGTGGCCTGTTCGGCGTATGTCAGGACCAGAGAGCTGAAGACGTGGTCACCATCGATCATCCGTGACGAAACGACTTCGACGAGTCGCTGATGTTCATATTTGAATTCAGTTACGGTGCCATCAGCCGCAGATGAGCTCAATGGCAAACCGGAGGTGTGGTCAAATGTGATGGTCTGTCCATCAGAAGACATCTCCCAGGTATCGGTCAGTTCCACGAGTTGCGTCTGGGTAGGACAGATTGCCTCATAGTCACCGTTGGAAAGAAGCTTAAAGGATTTCTTTTCACCGCCGCTACCGGGCAACATGAAAACAGTCACGTCTCCGTTGCTTTTTTTGGTGAGCCGGCCTCCGAGGTTCAGAGACCAGTTGCGTCCAAAGCCATGATCGACGTTGGCGACTTGGCCACCGATTAGCATTCGGTTGGACCATGCCATCGCAGCGCTCATGCCGAGGGCCGTTGGATCGCCGACAGGAATTCCGCGAACTTCTGCATCTCCTGAACCCAGACCAACATTTTTGTAGCCAGAACCGACTCGGGACCAAGCCGTGGATCCGCCCGAACCGCCACCGCCACCATACAGTGACGACACGGAATCGCTTCCGATGTCTCCAGGGCCACCGGAAGGACAGTCGCCAGGGCATCCCGTTTCGTCATCAGAAACGCATGTCGCCATTGGTAGGTAGGAAATCGGCTTGTTCGGATCGTACTCTTCGACACACAGGGCTCGAGCGGGGTGTTCAACGGGGCCTGCTGCGCGAATGTTCGCTTGCGTCGGTTCGACTTTGCTGTCGTCGTTTTCGTTACTGTTGTGATTCTGTTTTTTCTTACTCATTGTGGCGCTCCTTGATTGGCCAAAATGTTATTTGGCTCGCGGCTGTGCGATCGCACAAAAGTCCACGAACCGTTCACCACTTCATTTCCAACCAGACGTTCTGCCGCGACGAACTATTCGGCAAATTGCAAAAACAAAGAGACCAGTCCAATGAAAATGCCGCCGCATTAAAAATGCGGCGGCCTGATTTAGAGTTCGCCTCGGGCGATCCATATTCAATCGATCCGGAAACTTGACTATCCGTCGTTTGTGCACGTGCAGTTTTCGCAGCCACAATCACACGCATTGCCAAACAGAACGTATTCACATCGAATCGGACCGCGAGCGGTTACCGGTTTGGAACGCCGCAATTGCAACAGCATTTGATGGACTTCATCGATCAATGTCGGACTCGATAGCGGCATGTCACCGCATGCTTCGAATTCTTGCGGAAGATCTAACAGGATTCGATTTCGCGTCTCGCGGTTGAGTTTGCTTAAAATCCAAGCGATCAATTCGGCGACTTGCGGATTGACGCTGGACGTTTTCTGTTGCTGGAAGCCAATCGAAACAAGCGATTCGATCGTTTCGAAGAAAGGTTGCTGATCGACGGTGCCTTCGATTTGCATCGAGACGGTGTGGCTGGTGCCTTCGTCGAGCATGTCGGAATCGAGTTCTTTTTTACCGACCTTTTCCATCGCCGCCCAAATGAGGTGGCGAAGTGAAGCGGATTGGCAACGCGATTGAGGTTTGGCGATTTTGACCATGGGAGTTTCCTTTTTGGTTTTAGGTGTGTTTGGATGTGAAGCAGTCGATTCACTCGCTTGCGTTTTTTGAAGTTGCGCTTTTGAGTTTAGGGGCAACGCCCCGTCCGTTTACAAAGCCCAGCCTGAAGGGCTGGGAAAAGAATTTGCTGACAAATAAAAGGGCCAAAGGTCCGTCCGTTTAGATCACGCCGTCAACATTGCGCTGGTTAACGGCCGGGCCTTCAGCCCTACATCAACATCGTCACTAAAACCCAGCCCTTCAGGCTGGGCTATGTAAATTGCTGGGCCGTTGGCCCGATGAATACCAAAACGCGCAACTTCAAAACTTGCGATTCTGGTTTGTATTTTCAGTTACGAGAAACACAACTAATCTTCCGCGTATCGAGTCTTCAACATCTCGATCGCTCGATCGAGCCAGCGATAGATTGTGCGGCGGCTGCGTTTGCTGCGTTGGGCAATTTCGTCGATCGAAACACCCGCACAAATTTGTCGAACCAGTCCGCGATAGGGTTCCTGAAGCTCGCTGGCTGCCTGCTTCAGATCCATAATCTTTTCGATCTGTGAATGCTCTTCGTAGTACGGATGGAACCAGCCGTCCTCGTGAAGCGACAGGTATTGATGACGAAATTGACGAAGAGCCTTCAAGCAACATCGATGAACGATCAAGCCCACGAAGGCAGCAAAGTTACCTCGCGTTGGATCGAATCCCAACGAAGTTCTTCTTTGCAACGATCTTGAAAACTCGATTAAGGCTTCCTGCCGGACGTCGTCTACGCAATCTCGTTTCAAGCCAGATCGCCTGACGGCTTTTCTGGCTGCGATCAGCAATGTCTGGCGGAACCAGCGATTGCGATAAAACAGCTCCCAAACTTCTTGCCAGTCGATCGCAGTTTGTACAGCGACCAAATGGCGATATTGAAGATCTTCGAGGGATCTGGAACGTATGGAATTTTCACTAACGCGGTTCATCGATTTCATTTTGGGT
>CALLUY010000019.1 GCA_938010615.1 uncultured Pirellulaceae bacterium
GGCTTTTCGGCGACCGGGATCAACGCTCAACGTTGTGGTAACGAGAGGCTCGTCCAAGCTGAGGTCATTCACCGAAACCCGGAACACATCGCGGCCCAGATAGACATCGCGATCGAAGTCGATTTCAAATTCGCCACGTCCCTGTTGCATCAGCTTCGAACCTTCATCGCCCAGCAATTTGCAAGCCTGCCGAACCGTCAGCGTACCAATTCGCTGATGGAAGGTGCGTTTACTTTTCGCGCCCGATTTGGACTTTGTTCTGATTTTGGCCTTCGGCGATTCTTTTACTGCAACAGGTGTCTTGTTTTTTGCCTTGGAGCCGGTCTGCTTACGCTTTGTTGATTTGCTACGTTTTACGGACTTGCCGCCCGTGGATTTTTTCTTCGTGCGAGACACCATGTCGTTCGATCTTCCCTGAGAATTCTAATTTCGTTTGGCCTCTATTTGAGCAAGCCCGATTATACAAAAAAGGCTTCAAATTTCCTTACGTTTTCATCCCCGGTCCATTCTGTAACTCAAAGTAGGAACGAATCCGAATGGGGGAGAAAACTGGATGCTTGAATGAAGATAGACCTGAAATCTCTAGAGAAAATGATTTGACACCGGCAACTGCAGTCACGAATTGAACTATTGCACATTTCATTTGCGCAAAAAAAAGCTGCCGATCGCAAAGAGATCAGCAGCCAATGGTAAGAAAGTGGACGATATTGGACTTGAACCAACGACCTCCTCGATGTCAACGAGGCGCTCTAGCCAACTGAGCTAACCGTCCTTTTCGTGTCTCGAATTGACATTTTAGCAATTCTCAACCAAAACTCTATCGGTTTAATTTCTGCTTTTCTTGACTCAATCCGGAGGATCGAGGTTCGGGAGAATTTGGATTTCCCTCATGGGTCACGTTTTTCGCCGTTGGCTAGTCGTTCTCACACCTAAAATCCCTTATATTTCTGGTGAAGTATTGGAATAACTAAATGTTGGCGAATACGTTTGAATTTTGCCACTTCTTCATCAATACTGTGTCCAATTAATTTTGCTGTCCCCACCCATTTCACCTATGCCTAACTTCCAATTCCAGCGGAGTTCACAACTGAATCCCGCGGTTCGTTGCTCAAATCAACCGTTTCACCGCAAAGCTGAAATCGTTGATACTCTCGTTTTCATGATCGCGGGGTTGCTTATCCCGGCATGGCTACTAGGGCACCTGTTTCTAACTTTCTATCCCGCACCTGAAACATCGATCGATACTGATGCAACTGGAACCGAACTAACCAACGTTTCAGGTTTTTCAGAATCGGAATCTGACCTTCCTTCGGCGGGCGGAGATGTGCCACTTGAAGATGCGAGTTCGAATGAAGGTTTGGATGTCGCGTCAAAAGAAAAGTTTGATACGCTCACCCGCGATTTTCAAACACTGACTCAGAAGTCTTCTAACCTAGAAGCGAAAGTTGCATCTCTCGAAAAAGAAAATGTAGCGTTAGAAAGCGAGATCGTTTCTTTGCAATCCAATGCGACAGAAATGACGAATCGTGATGCCGATTCAAACGCCGAATCAACATTGAAAGCTGAACTCGTTGCCTCGTCGGAAAAACTGGCTCAGGCCCAACAAGTCGCCGCCGACGCAGAATCAAAATTGCAATCAACCGAAGCGGAGCTGCAAACTCTTCGAGCAAATCTTTCCGACACTCAATCGGAACTTGAGTCAACAAAATCGAGCTTGATCGCTGCCAAGCAACGCGAATCTCAAATGGCCTCGCCAGCCAACTCCAGTGGCGATTCCCCGTTCGCTCAGATCCCGTCGGGAGACGCCGACGCGGACGCGGGCCTTCTCGCTGAAGCGAAGATGAAAGTTGATCAACTTCAACAACAGGTCAACGCGTTAAATCAGAGAGTCAACGTCACCAGTGAAACGTTGGCCACTCGTGAAAACGAACTCAGATCCACGAAGCAAATGGTGCAAGATCTCGGTGCAGAGAACAATGAATTGAAAACCGCGTTGAACACTGCGCGGGATGCGCGAAAAGCTGCGGAAATGGCCGTACAACGCGCCGCACCGAAAACTGTGCAACAAACCGAACTGCCCAAAGAAGTCTATCGTGACTTCGTCTCCAGCAAAGGAAGCGTCTCCAAGATGGCGTTCGTTCGTTGGGACGGCGACGAGGTCATTGTTCGCAGTTTCACGAACAAAAAACTTTATCGATTGACGCTGGATCGATTCGGCGATGCCGATCAGCAGTATTTGCTTGAGCAAAAATAGCCGCCTTTTAGCTGTGTGAGCCCGATTTCTACATTGGCTCGCGCACAGTTTTCAAAATCGGTATTTGCTCGAACAACAATCCATTTCTAAACCAGCCCCTTCTTTTAATACGAGTACTCAGATGCAAAAAATGATAGACAATATTTCTGGCCAAGTTGGACAATACCTCCCGGGCGTCTTAACGGCGCTCGCGGTTCTAATTATTGGTTGGATCGTCGCCAAAATCATCGCTTCGCTGGTTGGCAAAGCACTTCGAAAAACCGGAGCAGGCACCAAGCTGAATAAACTCATCTCGCCGAACGGCGGCGTCGACTCGAGCAAAGTCGTCAGCAAAGGTGTGTTTTATTTGCTGATGTTATTCGTGCTGGTCGCATTCTTCCAGGTGCTCAACCTACCAATGGTTTCCAAACCGCTTGATGCGTTCCTCGAACAGGTGTTCGCTTACGCACCACGCCTATTAAGTGCACTTGGACTTGGTGTTGTGGCTTATGTGTTGGCTCGCGTCCTTAAAGAAGTCACCAAGGGAGGCCTTGAAGCTGTCGATATCGACACTCGATTGGCGAACATTGGCCAGGACGCAAACGCGTTGAAGTCAGCTGCCGGAAACGCATTGGATTCAGGTGCCCGAGCGATTGCCGGAACTGACGATGACGATCTTGACTTGGGAGACGACGGAGGTTTCTTTGACGAAGCGGATTCAACAGGTTCTGCTTCGCTGGTTAGCACCGCAGGCGATGACTCTGTCAAACTAAGCCAAACGATTCCCGAAGCCGTTTACTGGCTGATCTTTGCTTTGTTCTTGCCAGCGATTATTGGTGCGTTGCAAATTCCTGGTTTGCAAGAACCGATCAATCAAATGTTCACCAAGGCAATGGACTTCCTGCCAAACATTCTTGGTGCCGGCATCATCGGAGTCGTTGGTTTCTTCATCGCCGGTTTGGTTCGCAAAGTTGTCAGCAATTTGACTGCTGCGTTTGGCGTCAACAAAGTCGCCGGCAAAATTGGCTTGGGCGATTCTGGTGGCACGAGAATTTCTGACCTGCTTGGATTGCTGGCCTTCATCACCATCTTGGTACCGCTCAGTGCTGCTGCTCTGGACAAGCTTGGTATCGACGCGATTTCAACGCCAGCCAACGCAATCATCGGTCGCGTTTCCTCGCTGCTTCCAGGTTTCCTTGGAGCCGGCGTCGTCATCGCCATCGCATTTTTCCTAGGTCGCATCATCTCGAAGCTGGCCGAGGAATTGCTCACCGGAGTAGGCTTCGATTCAGTTCCTGAGAAACTTGGCCTGAACGTTTCAAACATGAGCCCAACTCAGTCGCCTTCGAAAATCGGCGGCAAGCTTGTTCTTGGCGGCATCATTCTGATGGGTTTGACTCAAGCACTTCCAATGATGGAGCTCGGCCCATTGGCTGCTCACGTTGACACGTTCTCAGCATTCGCTGTTCGTTTGTTTGTGGCCTTGGTCATCATGGCACTTGGCATGTTCCTCTCGACGCTTGCCGCCAAACAGATTAAAGGATCCGGAATGGAGAATGCCGGAATGTTGGCAACGATTGCTCGCTGTGCAGTTCTCGTATTCGCGGGCGGATTTGCTCTGCAGCACATCGGAGTCTCTCCAACCATCGTCAACACGGCGTTCATGTCGCTGCTCGGTGGATTGGGAGTCGCGATTGCGATTGCGTTTGGTTGGGGCGGACGCGACGCGGCCAAGCGAATTTTGGATCGTCACGTTAAGTAGTTGACGTTTTTCGATTGAGTTCCTGCTAGACTTGGCGGCTGCATTGTTCAATGCAGCCGCCTTTTTCTTTGCCGACGAAAAGTTCAATGAGCGACAAAATTCAGTGGTTTCCCGGCCACATGAACAAGGCCCGCAATCAGTTTCGCGACGGCCTTCCCAAAGTTCACATGGTGATCGAAGTCCTCGATGCGCGGATTCCGTTTAGCAGTCAGAACCCGATGCTGGAAGAGATTCGCGGCGACAAGCCCGTTCTTAAAGTGTTGACCAAGTCTGATTTGGCCGATCCAGAACGTACCAAGGTTTGGCAAAAGTGGTTTGAAGCTAAAAAAGGTGTACGTGCGAAAGCGATCACGACGGAAAATATTCCGCAGATTATCGGCATCAAGTCGATTTGTCTGAAGATGATTCCCAATCAGGAATTCGTAAAAGTGATGGTGGTTGGCATTCCGAATGTCGGCAAGTCAACCTTGATCAACAAACTTGCCGGACGATCGATTGCGAAAACTGGTAACGAGCCAGCGGTCACCAAGAGCCAACAACGAATCAACATTGGGGAAGGCATTTCGCTGTTCGATACTCCAGGCATGCTCTGGCCCAACGTGGAGAACCGAGACACTGGCTATCGTCTCGCTTCAGTAGGCTCGGTCAAGGACACTGCGATCGACTACGAGGAAGTCGCTGTCTACGCCGGAAAGTTTTTGCTCGAACACTATCCAAACGGATTGGTCGAACGGTATGGACTCGATTCCACACCGCGCGACATCGTTGAGCTGTTCGACGCGATCGGTCACAAACGCGGATGCCTAGGGAAAAACGCGGTCGTCAACTACGAGCGAGTCTCGCGCATCCTGATCACCGAATTCCGCAGCGGGAAACTTGGCGAGATCACGATGGAGACACCAGAAATGGTGCAGCGAGAATTGATTGAGTTGGAAAAAACAAAGGCTGCGAAATCCGAAAAGAAACAGGCTCGTGATAAAAAGCGAAAAGACGCCTTTAAAGCGAGAAACAAACAGCAACGAAAAAGATAGTGGCATTGACCAATATCAAATGGCGTCGTCGACGAGCTTAGGATTGGACGAACGAGCCTTCACTAACGCTGGCTCCATTTACCGTCGACGAATCGCGTTTCATTTGGGTTGAACTCCGTCACGTTTCCAATCGTCGGAAACGAAAGTAAACTTTTCTCAGTTCGACTCGCCAGCAAATGCCAAGGAACTTTGCGAGCTTCTTGACTCGCGATTGCAGTTTCATCGCTGCGTAAGCGAAACTCTAACGCAACCAGTTGGCGAAGCTGTTGCTCTCCAATTCGATTCGACTTCGAAATTTGAACCAGTTCCTGCCACGAACAGACATCGGCATACGAATCGACCGTTTGTTTCAGTTTCGCGTCAAGAGTCAGCTCACTTACATCTTTCCCGTTTCGAATCGCCCGAACCCATTCGATTGCTGCATCTCGTTCATTCGAACCTTTCAGATTGGTTGTCGGTGCTTCGGTTTGCACAGCTGGCCGAACTCCTGTTTCCAAATATCTCAACTGAGTCAGTCTTTTGAGTTCATCCGCATTTCTGGCCAGCGAAATCAAGTCGCTCAGTGCAGCATCACGTTGATTCGCATCTGACGAGTTCCCAACGACGATCACCAGCAACCGCATGGCCAGATTATGGGCGACCGGATCCTGCTTTTGTGAGATCAGCTCCTCGGAGTACTCGCACCACGGTCGCCAATCCTCCGGCAGCAGCGCCGCCAATCGCAATGCATCGAAGTTAGTTACAACGGACTCGATGGATTTGCGATCGAATGAAACCGACTCGTACTTTTTTCCGTCCCTTGTTTGGCGAAAACGAATCGTATTCGCATCACTGGATTCGACGATGCCGTAAATCGGATCTTTTTCGCCAACGAGCCAAACTACGTCAGCGCTCAAAGCGACTGGAAATGACACAACAAACAATGCGAAAAGTAAAATGACGAATTCAGTTTTCATTCATGATTCCTTTCAACTGGTCTTCGCGTTCGCGATTCCACTTGATCAACAAATGTAGTTCGCTATCCAACAAGCGAGCGCCCATCGATTCCTGTTCGCTCGATTCAGGCTTGCCACTTATCAACTGATTGCACAACGAAATTTGCTGCATCTCGTTTTCCGTTGACTCTTCGATCATGCCAATCGCGCGTTCGGTTGCAGTGGCGTTATCACTAATTGCGATGGCACATCTTTTTGAGAGATTCAATGCAGATCGATCACTGACCAATCCGTTTCCTCCCAACAGAATGCTTCGTCGATAGTATGATGACGAAAGATATTTTTCGAGTCGAACCCAATCGCTGTCGGAAGAGTTCGGATCGACGACCGAGTCCAACGTCATTGACTTGTGTGCAAACGTCACCAATTCGTCAGCAACCAAGCCTCGCCAATCGTCGTTCCCGATCTCCAAGCGCTCCCCCGTAAGCACACTAAACATGGTTACGACTTGGTCAATCGGTGCGTTCGAATCAGGCATTCGATCTGACAGTGCCATCACAAGCCGCGACCATTTGGAAAGCTCTGGCAGAACGCGTTGCATTTGTAGCCACTCTTCAGATTCGATCGGCGAAAGCAAATAGTTTGCCAAGATGGTCGCGAATGGTTGAGGAATCGAATCGAATCGAGCTGCAATTTTTGGTAATCGCTCGATTGCAGATAGCCGCTTCACCCGATTGGCATCAGAAAGATCGGAAAACGTTCGAATCGCTCTATCGCGTGCCGTCGTATCGAAACCCGCAGACGAAACTTTTGGAGCAACGCTATTTTTCGGCTCTTCCAAAAAGACAAAGTCTCTCAACCGTTGGTCGAATCTTTCAAGCTGCACGTCAACGTCGCTCCACGCCGATTCGATACCCGCTCTTCCGTCGTTGGTTATCGCGATCGCCTCGAGACACAAGTTCGCCGCAGAAACTGCCTGGCACACGAGATCCGGATTCGTCTTGGAATTGGAACGCGTTGAAAAGTAAGGCCGCAATCGTTCGATCACAGCATCAATCTTCTGATGCCGCAAAAGGGCAGGGCGAAGTTGTCTGTTTCGCCAATCAGAACGCTCTGAACGAATGAGCGATTCGTATTCTCGCATCGTCAGGACTGCTTTCCGATCGTCGGCAACCAATAGCGGAGCAGAGAATTCTCGAAATCCCTTCGTCCCATCAAATTCATCAAGCCAAACTTCAAGCCATTCGATTCGTTGAACTTCATCGGCAGCGGTGATCGCATCGCGAATAGCCTTCTTCATATTGCGCCACTGACCGGCGTCGGCCGTAATGATTGTGCGGATACTACGACTTACGAATTGCGAGTGTGACTTGGCTGGCAGTTTTGTTTGCGTCAAGTCTGACAACGGTTCAACCAAAAACGAACAGCGTCCCGCAGAAGTCCAAGCATTTTGAATCAGTTGATTCCACTGTCGAATCGCAATCGCTGATTCGATGGAACTCACTCCTGGTCCAACACTGTCGTTCCACTCGACTCCTGTTCGATTCCGCAAAACTTGAGCCAACGAATCTGCTCGTTTTTCATTCTGACTCCCATTCACTTTCGCATCAGAAAGGTTCAACGCGATCTCCGCAGCACGATAGGGCACGCCAAGCTCACCTTTCCGGTTCGTGCGCGGTTCGGAATTCAAGGCTTTGTCAATTTCTTGCACGAAACGATTGGCAACCGCTGGATCGGATTCTCTAAAGTAGACTCTCTTAATCGCCTGCATCTGTTCGTCCCCGACACCCTCGGACGAAAGCAGCAGTTGATTCGTGACATCCGCGATTGCGTTGGCTCGCGTTTCAGGATTCCCCGACGTCAACTTGTCATCGAATGTCGGAAACAGCACGTTACCCGTTCCCAATGCAGTCTTTGAAGAATCCGATAGTTCTTCAACCGGCATCGGCACGATTGGAATTGGATCTTTCTTGACAACTGGCTTTCCAAAGATCATTTCTCTGTTGGAAATAAACCACCACGATGCAGCTCCAATGAGCCCAATACATCCCAACATCGCCGCTCCAAGGAACATCGGGCGACGTCGTTCAGCTCTCGCGATACGAAGATTCTCGGCGAACTTTTCATTGATCAGTTGTTCGACTTCTTCTTGCGGGCATCCCCAGCGTCGACCGATGCGAAAAACCCGTTTCTCCGTTCGTTCATCAAGGAAAACTTTATCGCCAACTTGTTCTAGGATCGTCTGGCGACCATATTCCTTCGCATCGGATCGCGACAGTCGACCAAACCCACTTTCTTGAGTTTGAAACTCGATCAGCTTTTCGGCGCGATGGGACGGAATCTCAAACTTCTCCTTCGCGTGAGCGATTGCTTTCTCTTCGATCGAAATCGAGAGCACAGTGCCTTCTGGCTTTCGGCTGAACTCTTTGATCAAAAAGTCAAGGAACCCTTGTTCGTAAGCGGTCAGATCACCGATCGGCGAATTTGAATCCTGCAGCTTTTTCAATCCGACTTCAAACAACTCGTCCGGCAAATGAAGCTGCATTGCAAGCGCGTCCAGTTTCGCCTTGGCCGCATTATTGAGCCCTTTTTCCGCGGCAATGATTGCGCTGGCTTGTCGCAGAAAAGCCTCCAGCCGCGAGTCCCTTGTCGGTGACTGGTCGGCGAAGTCTGGATCGTCTGGGTTTTGATCATCCTGTGGCATCACGGAGCCTCGTCGCGACTGAGATCTTCAAGTAGTGACTCATACGATTGTCGCCACGATTCGGGAATTTCTCCGCCAAGCTGCATCGTCTGTTTCAACAACTGAATCGCAGACGACCTGTCTGTTGCGGCAAGAATCTTTGCGAGTTCCAATTTGGATTCAAACCAGAGCTCACTTCCTGCGTCACTTCCCGAAGCAAGTCGCTGCCAAATCTCTTTCGCGGATCGCGGATCAGTTTTAGCGACCGCCAGATTTCGCAAATACTTAGCATTGCCCGGAAAGAAATCGACAAGCGTCTGAAAAGTGCGTTCGCTTTCAGTCGACTGATCGGCCAGCTGTTGAAGTTCGCCCAGCCTTGCGAACGCAACCCGCGCGTTGGCAGATGACTTTAACTTCTCTTCGTCTTGCCCCAGCAACCCGGAGAGCCGTTTGTAAATATCGATCGCCAAAGTCAGCTCATCTGGATTCGCGTTGGATTCCGAAAGCTTCGAATCTTGATGTTGAGCAAGCTGGATCAACGCTGGCAACTCGAAACGAGTTCCTTTGCCGACTTCGACTAACTCTTCTGCAATGCCAGATGCTGCCGTTAGATCACCGCTGCGAGGTCGAAGCTGCATGCGATAGTACAGCAGCTCTGCTCGAACCAATGTATCGTCCTCGATTTGATCCAGCAGCGAAGTCGAACGCTGAATTAAAGTATCAATCTGCGTTCTCTCTGGTGAAGCCAATCGAGATATCGCGTCGATCAATAGAAAATTCGCTCGCACCTTTTGGCCAGCCGTCGTTGAACCGCTCGAAGCGACCTCTCCGCATGCTTTTTGTAAACTTGCCAACGAATCCTCGCTGTCAGTTTGGCTTTGCCAGATTCGATAACGCTGAGCGGCCATTTCCAAAAGTGCACTCGCGTGATTCTCGTCATTAGGAGAAATTCTATTCAACCGCCGCATCGCATCCTCAGGAGGCATCGAACGCAACTCAATTTTCAGTTTCTCAAAGCTTGCCGACGCGACGTGCGGTGAGTCAGGCCACGAACGAACGAAACGTTCAAGTGCATTCCACGCGTCGTTGGCACCGCCGGGGTTACGATTGCCGAGCCGAATATTCGTCTTCGCCGCCAACCAAGCTGACTCACTGGCAAGTTGTGGATCTTCTACAGACAACGTTTTGGCGACTTCGCTGAACATGCCAACTGCCGCTTCCGTATCGTTCGCTTTCAATTTCAACCAAGCCAACAAATAGCGACAACGCGCGATGTCATTTGGATCGACCGCGGGCTGTTGAGTTGAGCCAACGGCAATCGCCCGCTCAAGGAGCTGTTTAGCTTTCTCGGTCGCTGCCTCCTCATTCTCAGCTCTCCAGAACTGAACGTAGCCAGCAATCCAATTCGACTCAAACGAGTCAGCTTTCTCCGCCGCGGCATCTTTTTCGACCTCCGTCACCAATCGTTCGCCGGCCATCTCACGAGTCAATCCGAGCAACGCCATCTGCCTTAGTTCTGCCGAATTCGGAGCCGCGCGAGATGCATCAACGACTGTTGCCCAGAGACGAATTTTCCCCGATTTCGACATCGCGGCAATGGTTTTTCGGTCCCTGACGACGTTCGCGGCTTCCTTGAATTGCCCGCAGTAACAATGACCTAAAAAACGAAAACGGATCACCGACTCGCGACTTTCCTGTGACACGGCGTTGGATTCGATCAAGGAATAGAGAGACGCTGCTTGTGATTCCTGACCGCGTGCCAATGCAATCGCCGCCAAACCCGAAATGGCTCTCACATGCCACGCCGAAGAAAAATCAAACCAGCGAGAATCATAATCGCTCAAACCGGTTTGTTGATCGAGCTGCAAGAACTCTCGAAATCGAGACTCTGATTGTTCCAGCAATTCCGCCCGCTGATTCTCTCGCAACATCGCCAGAAAATAGCTGCTCCATCCAGTAAGGAACTGACAATGCAACGCCTCTGCTTCGACGGCTTGCCGCTCTGCGTCTAACGGTCGTTGATCGCGATTCAACTGTCCCGCCGCAAAAAGTTCCTCGGATCGTCGCATCAATGCTGAAAGTGCATTCGAGAGATCGCCGAAAAGAGTTTCCAATGAAGATTCCAACTCCTCCTTAGCTTCAAAGGTTGACCCTGTGCGAATCCAGTTTAGAAACCCCTGTTCGCTATCGAGATACCTCGCGTGTAGCATCGCAACGCGAAGTCTTCCCGTTTCAAATCGCGGATAGAGCGAAATCAATTCTTGAGTTCGCTTGAGTAGCTGTTGCGAGTCTTCATCGAGCGCAAGCAATTTCTGTCCGTAGAGCGTTGCCAATTGCTTCGCCAATTCCTCGCGGGCCTTGGAGTTCGTCGTTGATTCAAACCGTGACTCCAATTGATCGAGCAAGAGATCGTCCAGTTTCCGTTCTGCCAGCCACGATTCGAGGACTGCATTTTCCTGGTCGTCGATCTGTTGTCGCATTGCAACGAACACCAACCTACCGCTAGGCACATTCGCGAGGCCGTTCAACATCACCATCCCTTTGGGAAGGTCGGAGCCTAAGCGACGGGTGTCTCGCGTCCGACCCTCGCAGAGGGAGAGTGCTGTTGTCATCGCCAATAACAGAAACGCGACCAACAAAAGATCATTCCGCCGGCAACCACGCAACGGCAGTGAATCCCGCCGCCCGGCACGTCCCGATCGCCTGAGCCGCGTACTCAAACGGAACATCATCCGCCACACGAACCCAAGCTCCTTCAGACTTGTTTTCGAATCCTTGCATGACTCGTTTAACATCCGCGAGGTTGTCAGTCTTGATCGCTCCGATACGAAACACAACATCGCCGCCGACTTTTTGTACGTCGACCAGTGCGGGTTCGAGAACCGATTCTTTTTTTGCGGCTTCGCGTTCATTGGACTGAATTGCCGACAGCAACTGTCTTTCGGGGCGAACAAAGGTGGTGGTCACGAGGAAAAAAATCAGCAACAGAAACACGACGTCGATCATGCTAGTCATCGACAGCTCAAGCCGTCGATGTTGTTGTCGATGTCGACTGTTGAGTTTCATGATCTCATTCTACGTGAAGAATTAGACTTCGTAAGTAGCTCGGCTCTCCGAGCCGTATGGCCAAAATCGCCTCCGTAAGTAGCTCGGCTCTCCGAGCCGTACGACAACCAAAATCGCCTCGGAGAGGCGAACTACTAAATGCATCTACCTTGGTCGGATCCAAAGCGTGTACTCACCTTTTGATAGCTGGGCTTTCTGAGGATTTTCACTGATGTATTGTTGCAAGTATTCGAACTGTTCCCCACTACGCACAACATGATCGAAGGGTTCGCTCTGCCAGAACGTTCCCTGCTGCGCTAAAAACGCATTAACGTGTCGGCCTGTGTATCGCATCGTTTCGGTCAATTGCTTACGAAGCGGAAAACCCGGCCGCATCTGAATCAACAGATGCACATGATTTGGCATAATCACGAAGCGTTCAAGGTCATAACGCTGCCCATGAAAATGGAGCAAACTGCCTTCAACCAGCTCTCGCGACTGCGGAGCACGCAGTTCACAATCGCCGTAACAGTCATCAAGATGCCCGTGCCATTTGCGATTCTTGAAATGTCGCAGCTCGTTCTTGATTGATTCTTTGATATCGTTTGCACGGAGAACATCTTCGATCGTGCGGCCAGTGAGGTTGCGTTCCTTTAGCCATAATTCGATTTCATCGTGCCATTGCTTGACGACTTCGCGCGGCATCGAATCCACCAATCGAAACGTAACGAACGTCAAATGGCCGGGCATATCGACATGTGGCATGTTGCGCTTCGTTACCAACGACTCCGCGTTGCGATCAAAGAAGTTCCATTCAATGTCCATAGGCACAGGATATAGTAGCTCGCCTCTCCGAGGCGAGAGAAAAATTCTACGCCTCGGAGAGGCTGTGAATTTATTAGGCATGTGCTTCACTAAGGGATTCTCGCCGTTCGTAGTACCGGTTTTAACCGGAATTTCTCCACTTCGCTCAGGCTCGATTCCGCCTAAAGGCGGTACTACAAACACTGGATGTAAAAATTCTACGCCTCGGAGAGGCGAGCTACTGATCCGCCACCGCACAGCGAACTTTCTTGAAGCCCATCGACGAAAGACGATTCACCAACTTGTTCACAAACTTGGACAGGCAGTTGCGATCGCAGCGAATCTGGATCCGAATCCTGTCCGGATCGTTGTCCATTTTCTCCAACTGAGCCTGCAATGCCGAGACGACTTCTTGTTGTGACAGCACTTTGCCAGCCACAATCACAGACCCTTTTTCGTTCAAGTTAATCGTCACGGTTGCCGTTTTCGATTCAGAAGCACCCTCGATGACGCGCGGCAGTTCGACCGGATGATCCACCGTTCGCGTGACTTGAGACACGGTCATGAAAAAGATGATCAATAAAAATACAATGTCGATCATTGGCGTCATGTTGAACGCGAGCGAGTGATGTTGACGACTACGTGAAAGCTTCATTTGTTTTTCTTACGTCCGTGGGACGTTACTTGGTCTTCTTACGTCCATGGGACGTTATTTCGTTTTCTTACGTCCCAACGGCATCATCACTTGCTCGATACGTTTGCCAGCTTCCGCAACGATCGAGTCGATACGATTGCGAAAGTAACTGAACGCAACCATCGTTGGAATCGCAACCAACAAACCCAATAGTGTCGTAATCAACGCCTGTCCGATTCCGCCAGCCAGTTCTTGTGGTCGAGCCATACCTTCCAAAGAAGCAATCGTTGTGAAAGCTTCGATCATTCCGATGACGGTCCCCGTCAATCCAAGCATCGGAGCGATTGCTCCAATCACGTTCAAAACTTCGATGCGACGATAGAGTCGACCGGTAACATCTTCGCCCGCTTCTTCGACTGCCGATCGGTACTCGGCATAACCAAACTCACTGGCTTGAAATCGCTGCAAACCGGAAAGAATGATCTCTGTCGACATCGAGTAGTTGGCTTTCTGGCGACACATTTCAATCGCTTGCGTCACATCGCCGTGAACGATTCGTGCCTCCAGTTCAGAAAGTACTTTGTCTGGCATCAACTTTTTGGCCGAAATTCGCCAAAGGTTATCACTGATGACAAACAGGCTGACGACGGACAACAGAAGAATCAAGAAGACAATCGCCATGCCCAGCAAGTTGCCGCCGAACAGCATTCGCAAAATCGTCGGTGGCTCAGCTTTCTCATTGGCAGCAATGGAACCCTCGACCGCCAAGTCAGCGGTGCTCTCCTGCGAAACGGTCGCTGCGTGAACCGAGTTAGCTGAATGACTCAATGGTCCAACACCGAATACGATTGCCGGTAGACAAACGACCACGGCGCAAATTACCAGAGTCAGAAATGACTTCCCGATGTGATTCAACGCGGGCTCCAACGAAGGCGAACTTTAGAAAAAGCCCATTCTACACGCATCAATTCGCACTACGAGAGCATCAAACGCCACCTTTCGGATTTTCAATGCTTCGCGAAAAAGCACTGTAGATGGCGTTTTGATATCATTGTTCATTCGATTGAGGACTCCAACGGGAATTCGAAAGATTCAAACATCAAGAGCTGAACATGAAGCCAATTCCATTTTCGATTGTTTGTGCAGTATTGATTTTCACCAACTTGGAGAATTTGCGAGGCCAATCTGGAAATCCGGTGCCTGACTTACCAACACTTCGAGCTCTTAAAAAGGAAATGAAGGATTTGGTTCAGTCGCCTGCCAAGCAACGATTGGCACGGGCCAATCAAGCATTGCAACTTGGAGCCTTGGCAGAACAGGAAAAGAACCCAAACAAGAAGTACTTTTTGCTCCAGTCTGCGATGTCTGCCAGCGATGACGCCAACGAACTCTCTCTGTCACACTATTTCGCGTCTACGATCGACGGGCAATTCAATACAGATGACGCTTTCATGACCAACTGGTTTTCATCTGCCGCCAAGCAAACCAAAAATCAGGCACAAATTGCGGAACTGACCCGCCTGTTTTTGGAAAGCGTCTCAAAGCTTGAGATTGGATCGGACGTTAAGAGATCGGACGTTAAGGCTTGGACCAAACTCAACACGCGGATCACAAAACTTGCACAAAAGTCCAGCGGTAGTTTTACGGCCCGCAGCTGCGAGCCGATGTTGCGCGAAACGACAGCCAGAATCCGATTGCTTAAATCAGCCAACGACAACGATCAGTCGGAAGCAACGTTGAGCATTCTCAATGGGGACATTTCATCAGGGTTGAAGGAACTTGGTCGCGTTTCCGATCAAAGGATTGCGAAACCAGCACGAGAAGCCGCTGCTTCAAAAGATTCATTTCCGGCTGCATTGCAACAATTGATGGAAGTGTTAATGGCTTCCAAGTCTCCTGCCGCAGCACTGGCTGCCGAAAAAATATTTGAATCAAGAGTCGGCAAGCTCAAACGCGAACAAATTTTGCGAGGACAGGAAATCTGCTATGGATCGCTGATCAATGGTCGGCCGCTTCGTGAAGATTTCAGTCTCCCGGTCAGCGGACTCAACGCCGATGGATACTTGGACCTTGAGAAAATTCCTGACAAAGCTCCGTTCGCTTTTCACGAAGCCACAAATAGCTGGGTTGCTGCCGGGAAAATGTACATCGATTGGCCAACGGTTCCGATCGAGAACTTTGTCATGGAATTCGAATTCAAAATCGAAAGGCTGGGCGGCGCCCTCGATTTCGTTTTTGGAACCGAAGATGCGGTGATCGCTAGGTTTGATCGCGAAAACGACGTCGCCAAGTTGCGATTCATTCACTATTCGGGAAGACGAAACGTCTGGAAGGGGACTCGTCGATTTCCAATTGGGGAGACATTGAAGTTTCAAATCTATCGAACACCTGAACGAATTTGGATGGTTCGCGACGGAAATGACATTGCCTCACGTTCATTTGGTCACAACTGGTTGCGACCACGGATAAGAGTCGGAGAAAACTCGCTGGTCCGGTTTGAGAAAATACATATCCGACCGTGGCTTCCGGGCGACCACCACGTGCTTCGCTCAATGACGAACAATCATCGCAGCAGTGCGATGACGAAAATTTCGCGAGCACCGTTCGAACTGAAAGACTTTCAGAAGTATCTCGCCGGAGCAGCAAGCGAAGGAGATACCCCGGCAGCCGGCGGCTCGTTTATGAACAGCTTCGAAATTGCAATGCGACCCGTTGCCAGTGGTCGGTTCGTACGTGGCTATGATGATCATAACGTTCAGATACAGAACGACTTCTGGATTTCCGCTCATGAGATTTCGCAGCGGCAGTGGAGTCAGTTGATGAATTTCAATCCCTCAACGAATCAGGGAAATCCGTACTCTCCTGTAGACAACGTTTCATGGGTGGAAACCGCGAGCTTTTGCGAAGCGCTTACGACCCAGATGCAAAAACGGGGCAAGTTACCCGCGGGCTATATCTATCGATTGCCAACCGAATCCGAATGGACTTTCGCAGCGCTTGGAGGAGGCGACAACGCCTTGCCGGTGGACGGCCAAAACTACTGGCATTGGGACACCAGTGAAGGTGGCTACCGACCGATTGGAGTTTCCGGCGCCAACAAGTTGGGAGTTTTTGACATGTCAGGCAACGTTGAAGAATGGACTTTTGATCAATTCAGCAAGCGGTCAGGGAAAGCCGAACCTGACTCAGAAGACATCATTGACCCGGTCCGCGTTCCTCCAGCGAAAAGCTTTCATGCCGTCGTCAAAGGCGGCAGTTGGAGCGTCGGTCCCGAGCGCGGCGGAGTAACAAGAAGGTCGGAACGCATATCCAATGCCGCACCCAATCGTGGTTTTCGCGTCGTGTTGGCGCCAGCGCCCAAAAAGTAGATCACTGAACTTTGTGCGCGATTGATGCAGATGGAACGCACCATCACTTTTCTTTTCTTTCGGTCTGATCGCTGTAAGTGCTTTCAAATATCTTGTCAGCGTTGCTCGCTTCAAAACCATCGCGACGTTTCACGGAGCCATCGGCGGCAAGGGAATCCGGCAATACGCGACGCTCTGCGAATTCAACATAGGAACCCGGGATCGAGTGAGTCTCTGTTGAGCCATTGCCGTCGTCAAACTCCGCGGTCACCATTTCGGCAACCGTTGAGCTTTGAATCAATAAGCCATCGGCGCTTGTTTTGGCTTTGCCGCCAGAATCGTTTAACTTCAAACCGCCAGCTTCAAGAAACACATTAAATTTCTCAATCGTGTTGTGCGATTCGGCCAAGTTGTGGACGCTGATCGTGAAGTGGTTCAAGTAGTAACGATTGTAAATTACCCACGCAGCGTATTCGCTTTCCTCCGCCAAGCGTTGAAAGTCGCTCCAGGTTGGCGTTCGCCATAGCGGGCTGTGCAGAAAAGCGTCGACTGCTTTTCCGTCATCCAGATCCAGTTCATCAACCGGATCGGACGTCACTTCATCGGTGTAACTGCGAATGATCGCTTGAGCTTCCGGTGAAAGATCCGGGACTCGAAGCTCGCTAACAAAGATGCGAGGAAAATGTGGCTCCGGTGGCGAATACCAAAACGCATCCAACTTCTTTTTCTCAAACTTGTACGGATCACGTTTCTCGTAGCCGCAGTGGAGGAAAATTTTCTCGAACGATTGAATCCCAAGCTGTTCGACACCCATCGTGCGGAAGGCAATGTGATCGTTTTCAATGTCTGCAACCGAATTGATCAAGCCTGCGTCAATCATTAAGTCCAACGCTCGGGCAACGTCGGGAACTCGTTCCTGATACCGTCGCATCAGTCCGTCGAGAATTTGCGTAAGTGTTGTGTGTGGATTCATCATTTTAAGGATTCAACTACGGGGTAAGTCAATCAGTCGAGCAGCCGCTTCGAAGCCGCTCAATATACAAGCCGGAATACCGACGCCACGATAGCTCTTGCCAGCGAGCTCAAGTCCGGAAATCTGAGCCGTCAACGATTCGATTCGGTCGACTCGCTCAAGGTGCCCTACATGATACTGCGGCATCGTCTTCTTCCAACGATACACTTTCTCAAATTCTGGCTGCGGACGACATCCGAATGACGCTTCGAATTGATTAAGCGCCAATTCAATCAGTTTGCCATCAGGAAGATCGACATGACTTTCCTGCATTGCCCCGCCAATGAAAAACCGCAGCAGCAGTTTCCCTGCAGGAGCACGTTCTGCAAATTTGTTGCTGGCAAAACTGATCGCGATTGTCGATCCGCCATCGATATGCGGGTAGATGACGCCAAAGCCTTTGAAGTCCTTGAAGTCTTTAGGCAATTCGCTGCGATCGATGCCCATGGCCACAATTGCACACGATGTTGATTCGATGCCGGCAAGCTCTTTCTGCAGCGCACCAAACGACGGCAGAAGCGAGGCAGCGGCTTGAGCAGGTGCGGCGATGATTAGGGCATCGCTCTCGATCGAAGACCCATCCAGCCGAATGGAAAATTTCTCACTTTCATTTTTGGAAACCTCGCGGACGATGGTCTCCGCCCTGATCTCCACATCGACCAGCTGATCAACCAAAGCAGAAACAAAACTGCCAAAGCCTTCCCGAGGAGTTCGAAACAGGTTGTAGCGAGCCCCGCTGGCCTTCGAATCCGAGGAGGCGGATTTGTTGCCAACGGCTTTGATTAAACTGCCGTGCTCTTTTTCCATGTCGACGAATCGCTGCATCGTTGCGTTCATGCTCAACTTTTTTGGATCCGCCGAATAAATTCCGCTAACCAAAGGCTGAATCAAAACATCAAATGCTTCCTGCCCAAACCGTCGGATCGCAAACGAAGCAAAGTCTTCGTCATTCCCTTCGCCTTCATAATCGCGCTGCGCGACGTTGACTTCATCAAGCAACCGTTGCTTTCCGGATTCGCTAAGCAACGGCCACTGGCGAATCGATTCTTCTTGCGACGGCACCATCAAAGAAAATCCCTGAGGCACGGGCACGACTTGATCTTTCAATCCGACGTAAGCTTTATGTTTTGGCTCAGCGGTCGTCAAAAGCTGATCGTCGATCCCGATCTCACGACACAGGTCCAGCGCCGTTGATGGTTGGCTGGTAAACATGTCCGCTGCGGTCTCAACCAGATAGTCTTTGATTCGCTCAGTCTGCAAAACGCCCCCGACCTTACCAGACGATTCCAGAATGGTAATCTTCGCTGCGGGCAGCAGCTGTCGAACTTTCCACGCTGCAGCGAGCCCGCTGATGCCCGCGCCGACAATGGTGACGGATTCAAGTTGTTGGTTGCGAGACATGATCCTGATATAATAGCCGCCATCGATCTGGCAGTTACCCCATTGAAAGCGGAAACGATTGTGAAACAACTACTTGTCATCTTTATCGTAATGTTGCTGGCATCATCAACCATCGCTCAGGAAAAGAAAGCCTACCACTTCGGACCGGATTCCATGATTCAGAATGTCCCGCAAGGAGACATCATTCAGGGCGAGATCCTGAAATCGAAAACGTTTCCCGGCACGGTCAGAAGATATTCCGTCTACGTCCCCAAACAGTACGACGCCGAAAAGCCCGCCGCACTGATGGTGTTTCAGGACGGCCACGCTTATGAGAACCGTACGGGATCGTATCGAGCAACCACCGTCATGGACAATCTGATCGCTCGCGGCGAAATGCCAGTCACGATCGGCGTCTTTGTCGATCCCGGCCACAAAAAGGACGCGCTTCCGGAGAAGCGTGGATGGCGACCGCAACCTGAAAACAGAGCCAATGAATACGATACGCTCAGCGATGCCTATGCGACATTTTTGCTGGACGAAGTGCTTCCTCCGGTCCTCGAAAAGTACAACGTCGATCCCAATCCTCAACGCTGGGCGATCTGCGGCGCCAGCAGCGGTGGCATCTGTGCCTTCACCGTCGCGTGGCAACGACCAGACAAATTCCGTAAAGTGCTCAGCCACATCGGAAGCTTCGTCAACATCCGTCACGGCGACACATACCCCGGTATCATTCGCAAAACTCCACCGAAACCAATTCGCGTTTTCCTTCAGGACGGCAGTGCCGACCTAGACAACGAACACGGAAATTGGCCACTGGCGAACCAGCAAATGGCGAAGGCATTGGCTTTCAAAAACTATGATTACAAATTCGTCTACGGCACTGAAGCTCATAACGGAATCCATGGCGGTGCAATTTTGCCAGACTCAATGAGATGGCTGTGGCGAGGCGATAAAGACGCGAAACCTGCTCCAAAGTCAATCACTCCTGAAATTCAAACTGCAGAGTGGGCCGTCGAATGGTGGATGCCACGTCACGAAGAAAAGCTCGCAGAAAAGAAGAAGATGGAAAAAGTCGACCTGCTTTTCGTCGGTGACTCGATCACGCACAGCTGGGAGAAGGCCGGTAAAGCCGTTTTTAGAAAGTACTACAAGAAACGTAACACGCTAAACATTGGCTTCAGCGGCGACCGAACGGAACATGTGCTCTGGCGCTTCCAAAATGGAGCCATCGACGACATCAATCCGAAGCTCGCCGTTTTAATGATTGGAACCAACAACACAGGACACCGAATGGACCCTGCGGACGAAACCGCGTTGGGTATTCAGTTCATTTTGTCAGAGCTACAGAATCGGTTGCCCGAAACAAAGATTTTGTTGCTGGGAATTTTCCCTCGCGACGCTGACGCAAAAGGAAAGCATCGTGTTCTTAATGATGAGATCAATGCGAAAATCAAAAAGTTCGCCGACGACAAGAAGGTGTTCTTTTTAGACATCAGTGACAGTTTCCTAGACGACGACGGAGGCTTGCCAAAAAAGATCATGCCGGACCTGCTTCACCCGAACGCCAGAGGCTACAACATTTGGGCCAAAGCGATGGAACCAACGATCGAAAAACTGATGAAGTAGCTGAAAGTTTCAGGCTTCAAAAATTAGGCAGCCACGAAAACACACAGAACTCACAAAAACTCGTCAATCACTTTTGTTTTTTGATTTTTTGTGGCTCAACCCCCGCACATTTACCTAGGAACGACATGTCAGAATTTTACGAGATCCGAATTTACCGAGTCTTCGATTTTGAGAAACAGAATCAACTCGAAGCTTGGATGAAGAACGCTTTGATGCCAGCGTTAGGTAGGCTGGGCATCAAGAACGTTGGCGTGTTCCAGAACCAAGGCGACCCGAACGATCATTCGGAGTTCATGGTGATTCCGTTTCAGTCGCTGGAACAGTTTTCTGAAATGAATATCAAGCTCGCTGCCGACGAAATTTTCGCGGAGGCTTCCAAGGAGTGGTTTGGTCAGGACATGAAGGATCCGGTTTACACTCGGATCGATTCGTGGCTAACCGAAGCATTCGACAGCATTCCGAAGATGGAAATGCCGGTCGACGTTGCTGCTCCAGACCGCATCTATGAGTTGCGACTCTATGAGAGCCACAACATGGATTCAGCGCGTCGCAAAGTTGCCATGTTCGACGACGGCGAAACGCAGCTGATGCGCGACGTGAAGCTTGGCCCTGTTTTCTTTGGTCGGACTTTGGCTGGACCGGACTGTCCAAACTTGATCTATCTGCTTGGCGCCGAAAACGAAGCGGCTCATAAGGAACACTGGAAAGCATTTCTGGCGGCTCCAAAATGGGCTGCGATCAAAGATCTGCCCGAATACGCCAATACGGTTTCGAAGATTCAGAATTGGTACTTGAAGCCAACCGATTTCTCGCAGCTTTAGAATTATCATTCAACCAGATTGCGTTAAGGTTCCTCCACTTGGAGAGTTACGCAAATCTATTCTGGCAATCACAACCCGACGCGTAAGCGAGGTACTTGGGCGCACCTCGCTTACGCGTTTTAAAGTTGCCGTGTTTAGTGCTGAAAGCACGGCATGTATTAGCCATGGACGCAAGTCCATGGAAACGTTGATGCAGTAATCGGCAGTCCTGAAAGGACGGCAGGAAAATTGCGGTAGTGCAAAGCTTTGCTCCTGCCGTGCCTTCGGCACTCCGCGGCGATTCATTAACCGTAACCACGGACTTGCGTCCATGGCTAATACATGTCGTCACTTCGTGACTGAAAGTGTGCAACTTCAAAACTCACGCTTCGGGTTCGGAACGAGAAACATGGCGACAACCAAACTTTACCTGCCCGCGGCGTGCTCAATCGCAATCTGTTCCACAGGATCGTCCGTTAGTTTAGCAGCTTGCGAAAGTGCTTCCTTGGCCAAGACCGGAAATTGATCACCGTAGTTCGCTGCGATTTTTAGTAACGTCAGCACGCGTTGGCGTTTTGAAGAACGTTGTTCACTGGCAGTCGCCCACCAGTACATCGTCGTAACGCGAAACGGACCTTCTGACTGGTCGATCAAGCGTGACAGCGGAGTTCGGGACAGGTCACTGCCCAATACGCGTTGCCATTGACGAAGCTGCGGCACGGATCCCATCGCAAAATTCCAGTCCTTCATCCGTTGACGCTGATTGATATGAACCGCCATCGATGAAAGGTAAACAGCAAGACCTGGCCATTTGGTCGCCAGCGATGAAAGATCAAATCGGCGGCTCAGCAAATCCAATTCCGATTGAGTCCCGTCGATTGAATTCCAAACCGGCAGCAGTTCATCGCAGATCGCGGTTCTCAGTTCATCTCTTTCGAACGTAACGTTGGCGAATGATTTCAGAAACGCGTCTGAACATTTCTCCTGCCTTTGCATCGCAAGAATCATTGGCTCGACAGCGCGGGCTCTTTCTCCGCGACCGATACGGCCCAACATGACGGCTCGGCTGACCAAAAAATTGGCCTCATCGCCGGCAAATGTTTGCGTTTCGTTTTCGTACCAGTCTTTGGCGATCTCAAACGCACCGTCAATGTTCTGCTGACGCAGACGATGCTTGAGTCGATACAGCGGGACACCAATTTGATTGATGTGCGAGTCCAAAGATTCCTGCCACTTCGCGTCAACCTTTGCTTGCAGGATTTGATCCCAAGTCAGGTTCTGTCCGTTGGCTAGTTGAAGGAATTCGTCATCGATTTTTGCGACTGGAACTTCGCGGATCCGCGTGAGGTCGCGAAGGATGATCTCCTGGGCGGAAGACGGAGAAGGAATACTGTGCAGAGCAATGAATACCAGAATACAAGCCCGAAGCGCAAGCGAGTGAATCGTTCTTGCGTGCAAAGATTCACTCGCTTGCGCTCTTTGAAGTTGCACAAATACAAGCCCGAAGCGCAAGCGAGCGGATATTACCGAGGATTTTTCCGGTCCCTCGCTTGCGCGTCGGGCTTGTATTGGAACGCTTCGCATCTTTTAATTTTCACGTGTTTTATCAAATAGAATTCGAAATCTTGTCTCAAATGTGCAACTTCAAAACT
>CALLUY010000020.1 GCA_938010615.1 uncultured Pirellulaceae bacterium
TAGAGCATTGTCGCCCAGCTCTCCGAGCTGGTAGCGCGTCGAAGAGTGCGATTTCTATCAAAGGAAACTCTGACTATCGTTCAACGTCTCAGTCCGCACGCCATCAGTTCGGAGAACTGATTGTCGCCCAGCTCTCCGAGCTGGCAGCGCGCCGAAGAGTGCGCTTTCTATCAAAGGAAGCTCTGACTATCGTTCAACGTCTCAGTCCGCACGCCATCAGTTCGGAGAACTGAGCGACATTGACTATTCGACGTCCTCATACTCATCTTCGTCGTAGTCCTCGTCGACGTATTCGTACTCTTCGTCGTCCTCGAGCTCTTCGTCGTCATCTTCCTCTTCGTACTCTTCGTCGTCCTCAAACTCTTCATCCGCTCCGGAAGCTTCAACTTCTTCCTCAGTCATGTAGTCTTCGAGTTCGTTCTCGACATCAACTTCTTCTTCCTCCTCGTACTCCTCTTCTTCCAGCTCCTCTTCGGGCTCAGCAAGGGCAGGGGAGACCGATGCGGAAAGCGATACCGTTCGCGAGCTTGCTTTTGGCAACGGCTTCAGAGGTTTGGCGGCAACCTTAGCCTCTTCCGCGTCAGCTTCACCTAGTATCTCCTGCAGTATTTCATCAGCAAGGCTCGCCTTCTCTTCTTTTTGTGGCGATATGTTTGGGGCAGGGACAGGGTTCACAGCGGTAGCAACGCTGCCTTCAACAACATTACCACCCGATTTCATTGCAGCCCACGCCGCTGCCGTTAGTAATACTTCACGCGACTTCGAACCGTTGTAAGGTCCAACGTAGCCATCTTCCGCCATGAAGTCGACCAACCGCGCGGCACGACCGTAACCAATACCCAACGCACGCTGCAACATCGATAGACTTCCTCGCTGAGTATCGACGACGACGTCGATCGCTTTTTCATAGAGCTCGTCTTTGTTTCCGTTGAAGCCGGTCGCACCTTCGCCGTCCTCTTCGCCTTCTTTCTTGACCTTGATGTTCATCAACTCGTCGACGAAGTTTTGCTCCTCCGTACTGACGGCAGCCGTGATCTTGTCGATCTCCTGATCGCTTAGGAAAGTTCCCTGACCACGTAACAGGTTGCTGGTTCCGGGCCACAGGAACAGCATGTCACCCAAGCCAAGCAGCTTGTCCGCACCCATCGCATCGAGAACGACACGACTGTCCGTTTTACTGGCGACTTGGAAACTGATTCGAGCCGGCAAGTTCGATTTGATCAATCCTGTGATCACATCAACCGTCGGTTTCTGAGTCGCGAGGATCAAGTGAATTCCAACGGCACGACTTTTCTGCGCAAGTCGAATGATGTGTTGCTCGACTTCTTTTCCAGAGGTCATCATCAAGTCTGCCATCTCGTCGGCGACGATCACGATGAACGGCAAGTTCTTCGGAATGTTGTGCTTTTCTTCTTCGGTAGGTTTGATGCGTGAGAAAAGTTCTTCTTCGCTGAGCTCGTTGTACGAAGTGACGTGTCGAACACCAGCGCTGGCCAATAGTTTGTAGCGTTCTTCCATTTTGTCGACGGCCCACGCAAGGATCGCTTCCGCTTTCCGCATGTCCGTTACGACGGGGTGCATCAAGTGTGGCAGACTTCCGTAGCCGCTCATTTCGACCATTTTCGGGTCGATCATTAGCATGCGAACTTCATCCGGCGTTCGCGTCATCAAAATCGAACAGATAATCGCATTAAGACAAACCGATTTACCAGTACCCGTTCGACCAGCGATCAGAAGGTGAGGCAACTTTGCGAGGTCAGCAATCAGCGGCGCACCAACGGCGTCCGACCCCAAGAACAGAGGCACCTTCATTTTCTTGATTTGCTTACTGCATTGCTCCATCACCTCGCGCATGTGTACGGTTTTACGAGTCTCATTGGGAACCTCAACGCCAACGCTGTTCTTGCCCGGAATTGGGGCGACGATTCGAACGCTCGAGACACGCATAGCGACAGCCAAATCATCTGCAAGGTTGACGATCTTTTGCAAACGCAAACCGGGCTCCAGATCGATCTCGTACTGCGAGATCACCGGACCGCTTTCGATTTCGACAACTTTGATTTTGTAGCCGAACTGTTCGCACGTTTGTTCCAAAATCTTCGCGCGACGAAGCGCCTCGGTGCGTTGCTTCTCAAGCGGAATGGCGACGCCACGTTCCAGCATTTCGATCGGCGGCAAATGGTATTCGCGATGGCTTTCGGCTTCCGAAGCCGCATTGAGCTGTTTCATCACCAGCTCACGCTCGCTTGGCGGTTTCGCAGGCGGTTCAGCTTTCGGAGCGATTGCTGCGACCGCATTGTCGACTTCAGCGGCAAGCTTTTTCGGCGGTGCAGCTTTGCGCTTCGGCAATCGAAAGTGTGGCTTCGGAATCAGGCTGGCCTTTTTGGCTTCAGCTGAATCTGCTGGTTCAAGAGCTGGAACGGGCGTTTTCTGATTGTCACCAATGTTCAGCTGCGCAGCGGTTTCCTCGACGTCCTCGAATTCTCCATCGAGCTCCTCTTCATCAGCTTCTTCGTCTTCCCACTCTTCGTCTTCTTCCAGTTCATCGTCTTCCTCTTCGCCACTGGTTGGCTCCATATCGCGACGACGGAACTTGATGGTGTGAGTTTCGTCTTCTTCGTCGAGTGCTTCTTCGTCGTCTTCAAATTCGTACTCTTCGTCCAACTCTTCATCGGCCTCTTGATTGTTGAACCAGTTAACGAATCCATACAGCAAACCAAACGGCAGGACTGCCGTTGCCGCGACGATCGCCGGAGCAAAAACAAATCGTCCCGCTCGAAAAGCAAGATATTCGGTCCACATCATCATCCCGGCGGTTCCCGCGGCGGTGAACATAATTAACGTTCCAGCGGTGCCAAGATTCGATCCAATCAGTCCAGCACCAAGCGCACCGAGGTATCCGCCGGAACCAATCAGCGGCCCAGCGAGATTTCCGGGAAGCAACGTTGTCGCCAGCGAACAAAGAGAAATCATGGCAATTCCCCAACCAAGAATCTTGACCCAAGGGTTCGCGACTTCGCTGCGTTGGAACAGAGCGATTTCTAGGGCCACCAAGCCAGCGATTAGCAGATAGACGCCCAAGCCAAGGACGCTAAAGAGAACTTCCGCCGTCCAGGCACCGAATACTCCGCACATGTTTTGGCAGGCTTCGTGTTCGGGGTACACGGTTTGGTCCGTTTGGAAAAATCCGTTGAGCCAACCACCTTGCGATGCGACAGGATCCGCGGCATCGTAAGTGAAGACGGCAGCAAGGAGGAAAATGATCAGAGCCATCAACCCGATAGCGATGATATCGTTACGAATAACGCGTTGGTCAGAAGACATGGAATCTGCGCGTGGAAAAGTGATCTTGATATTCGGTTGGCGCATCCTTGCAGCACAAAAGGTCTAGCGACCCACTATCAAGATCGGGATTTTCGGCAGGTGACAGCACGCGGCAGCGAAACAGCAACGCAACTGAATTCTTTGTGTCAGCCCTGCCAATCGACAGAATGGTCAAAGATGGTTGGGTCAGAGAGAATCAGCACATACGATCGACACTTCATAGAATCGCCACTTCAGCTTGTGTAGATCACTTGCAGTTTGACCATCAAGGGTTCGATCCGAGCTCGAAGTTGCTTTAAGACTTGTCGATCCGCAGGTTTGCATTTTCTCATTAGCGGACGCAGACGATCCCAAACTTCCAACGCGACCGCAACGTCGGCAGATGCTGACGCGTCGTGACGGCGATTGGAAAGAGAATGCTCATGCATCTCGTGAATACTGCGATGAAACGCCATCGACAGATCACAAATTTGCGCGTGGAAAGCTGGGTCATAGCCGTTGACGGTACGAAGCTCGACAACGTCGTGCAATCGATACGTCAGCTGATCCAAATCGGCACATATTTCAGTCATCGTTGCACGATCGATCAAAGGACCGTCGCCGAAAACGGTTTGCAAAGCTTGAAATCCGGTATCAACCTGACCGATTGATCGTTGCATGCGTGGTGAAGAAAATCCGGTTAAATGAGTATTCAAGTCTCGCCACTGATTTGAAAATTGCTTGAACTCCCAACTCAACGCCTCCACATCAGCGTTCGTCGTGAGCCTTTTTGAAAACCTGCCGCACTGGTTCTGGAAGTCATTTGCACAAACCAAAACCGCACCGGGCGTCTTGCATCCAAGAATGTCTTGCAACGAAACTTGCTTGAACGCGAGATTGACGTCGCGTTCCATGCTTTGGACGACCATGCCCAAATATTTTCGATCAATATCCATAGGCAACCACAGCAGTTCGGCCATGTGGCCGCCGATCGATTCAATCTGGTGAACGTTACGTTGAATGCGTCCATGAGGGCAAGCAATTAGTTTGTACTTAAGTTGTCGCCAGTCGTTAACGCTCTGTTTGTAAATTCGAGTAATCGAATCGTAGTTGCCGCGTTCAATCAAGCGTGTTGATTCGTTGAGCCTCGCGTAGAGTCGCTGGCAGTCTGCCATGATGGCTCCGTATTGTGGATCACCGGCCATGTCATAGCGAACATCTTGAATCAGATGCTGGAAGCTCGACGCCATCTGCGAGCAATATCGGCCAAGCTCGCGACGATTGAATTGTGGCTGCACATCAAATAGCCCGCAAAGGTCTGCATCGAAGGTCGACATGCGTCCCATGCACGCAACGCATTCAGGTTTCAATCCGTTGACTTGTGAAAGCTGGTGGTTTAGCAATCGCCATTGGGCATCAATTTGGCAAAACGAATCCGTAAGCGGATCCAAAGAATGAACTCGCCCCATATTGGCTCGCAGTGATTTGATGCTGGCGTTGGTTGTCAACGCATCGGCAAGCAGCGGCCGCACGCGTGGTAATCGCTGCTCTTCCACTCGAAGCATGTTAACGAATTGATCGGACTCCCTCTCCCACGCTTGCATCTTTGCTCTGGCCGAGATCATGTTCGGCGTCAGCGGCTGGCTCGGTCGATGATCGTGCCCTGGGAACGGTCTCAAGTTCGGACGACCGGGTTGAGTCGGAATTGGATCACGACCCTGTTGGGACTCGATCAACGTCTTGAGAAGATCCCCCACGAACTGACGTCGGCGGTCACGCTGGTCTTGCGTTACTTGAGCAGACAAATCGCAAGGAATGAGTATTACGACGGCGCAAACGAGGCTGGAGATGGTGAGCTTGGTTTTCATGGCGAATCCAGTGAGATACTTTTAAACGCAAGTATTGTCACTGAAACGATCACGAAAGGCAAATCAATCAGCGTTTTGGATAGCTGTACGCCGGATTGTCAGGATTGAAGTCTTCGTCTGTGAAGCCCTGATTCACTTTCACGTGTAGATACGTGTACTCTTCAAGCAGTCGCGGTTTGGTGCTGCCGTTTTCCGGCCACAAATGTGCTTGGTAACGGATTGGCAATCGCAATTCGTCATCGATGTAAACTTTGGCAATGTGGAAATCGTAAGGTGCACGCTGCTCTGCGTGGATCACTTCGATCACGCTGCAAGCCCGACCATTGATCTTCACGCCGTCGCTGTAGATGACTTCGCAGTCGCCTGCAGCCTTGTCACGCTCCGCCTTTTCGATCAACTTGACGACCAAGTTTTCCATTCCAGCTTCATAGATCGGATAGCGTTGACCTTGCATCGCGATCCATCCTTCGGGCTCAAGATTCAAACGCTTGAGTGAGATCAATCCGGAACCTTCGTGGACGCACAAGCGATTCTGATTTTTTCCTTTGACCCAAATCACTTCGCGACCAGCAGAAGCCTTGGGTTTGATGAACTTCATATAGACACTGAACGGAATCCGTGCCCCACGCTCGTCAACGCCTTCGGAGCGGACTTTGATTTGCATGTACTCAGGCTTGAGAAGCTTCCCGTCGACACGCTCACGCTTGACCATGATCGCCGAGTAATCTCTGACGTTCTCGCGAATATTGATCAGACCGCGATGGGCCGTTTCCAATGCATCGTCGAGCGGATGCGGAGCTACTTTCTTGGTCGCCGAAGCCGGGATCGCGGGAATCAAGTTCCTTGCTGGTTCTGTTGTCGCGGCTGGTTCTGTTGTTGGCGCTGGTTCTGTTTTGGCGGGCTCGGTGACAGGAATCGCCGCCGAAGGCAGCATGGATGGCACCTTGTTTGTCGCCTTGGGTGGCACGTTGTTGATGACCTTCGGAACGATGCCTGAAACAGCACTCGTTAGCGGAGCGATGTTTGTAGCGACTTTCGGAACGCGATGAACAGGCTCATGGATCACCTTCTTTTCCACATCTGAAGCGTGAGTTTCTTCAACCTGTGTGCCTTCAATGGCATCTGGCTGTTCCTGTGCGAACACCATCGCAGAACTGGATGTTGCAGAGACGGCAAACAACAAAGAAATCGTTAGCAAACCGGTGACGGTCCGCTTAACTGAAGGCATATCAGCAGAGAGGGAAATGTTTGGCATCCGTGATCTTGCGCCACGCTGTCGATGACAGGCAACGCTCTCCATTCCGTTGGATCAATAACTTAATTGTAGTAAAACGCCATTCGAAAAATCAATCGCGGTTTTACTCTCATCCGATTTGTGACTGCTAGCGGGCACTCGTGCGGTGTCACAACTAAGTTATCGCCATTTTGGGACGCTGATTGCACAGGCGCTGAGCGTCTCAACCGAAACGATACGAACATCACAGAAAATCGATCTACCTAAGCCGCAGAGTCGGGTGCAAATGTGGGATCACCGGGAAAATTGAAACCGATTATTTGAAAAATGCCCACCAGAAATTGCTGGAGACACTTGATTTAACCACCTGATCCGAGGATCGGAAGCTCTTCTTCACTCGCTTCGTCACTCTCGAACGGCAGCGATTCAACTTCGTTTTCCTTAGAAGGCGTCGCTTTCTCGGTGTCGTTGGAACTCTGGATATTCATCTCCGTAACGACCTTCTTTTCCTTCTCAGGAGCTTTCTTTTCAGGTTTAGAGCAACCCGAAACCGCCAGCAACGCTACGAATAGACCAACACATAGCAAACTCAAACCGGAATTTATTTTCAACGGGATATTTCGCATGGCACTAGGAGCTGGGTTCTGTTTGGAAGGGAATCGATGTGAAAATCTTATCCTCCATTATCGGATTAAAAAAGGTCGCTTTCTTAACTCGACTTTGCGATCCCGAATTTTTGCATCGCTTTAACAGCCAATTCGCCGATCTCGGCCTTTTCATCGTCGAGGAACAGCACGCGAGTCTTCCAACCGAAAAATGCAACCATCAGCGCGATAGCCGCCGCTAACGGTGTCGGCAGCAGCAAAACAAGTGGAATCAATGAGCAGTAAAGGATGCCCAGATTCGATTTGCAGCCGAAAATGTAGTTGAACAAGTAAACCGTCAGAAGAAGCAATGCGTTCGAGATCGCTGTCGCTGTGACGGCCCCGCTGACTCCGTAATGCGGGATCAAAAGTGCGTTCAGGGCGAGATTAATGATCAGCCCGGCACCAACCGACAATGCAATCCACTTACCTTTTTCGGCGACCCAGAGATAGTTCTGTGCAACGCTGGTCAACCCAAACCAGATGCAATAGACCATCGTCAGAGGCAGCACTGCAAAACCTTCGTCGTATCGGCCTTGGAGAATCGTCTCGAAGATGAACGGCGCGAAAATCAGAATCCCGATGCCCACCATCGTAAACGCAACACACAATAACTTGAGTGACCAGTTGAGCAATTTGTAAGCTGCTTCTTTGTTGCCCTTTTCCCAGTGAGCCGACATGTAGGGAATCAGCAGACCACCCAGCATGAACGACAGGCTAACCAGCAGCAACGGAAGCGCTCGACCTGATTCGTACTGACCTACCAACCCTTGTGCTTGATCCACCGAAACTGGTGAACATAGCAACAGCATGTAACGATCGCTGAGCTCAAAACAATTGTTGAAAAAGTTCGAAGCCCACATCCAAAGCGCAAACGGCGCCAGCCGCTTCCACATGCTCGAATGAGTCAGGAAATCACCCGTGTTACTGATCGTTCCCCTGTAACGGAACAGGATCCAGAACGCTGGAATCGTTCCCAAAAGACTACTGACTCCAAAACCGATTGCAGCGCCGATCGTCGCATTCGGAGCCAACACCACCAAACCCAAGCCCAGCGTTGCGAACAGGACTCCCGAGATCAACCTCATTAGTGTGACGACGCGAATCTGACGTAGGGATTCCATCAGCGACGTCAAGAAGTTGGATACCGAAACCATCGCGACGCAAAACGCCATCGCATAGATGATCGATGTTTGGTCTGGTGTTCCCAACACAAGTCGAGAAAACGCTGCGGGAAAAAAGAACATGGCAATCGATGTCGCCATCGTTAGCAAGCCACTGGCAACGGCGATGCGTTTAACGAAGTATCCTAACTGCCCCTTGTTGCGGTAATGTTCGGTGTAGCGGCCAAAGCATCCTGGCAAACCCAACACGGTCAACGGAATTAGCATCATCAAGAAGCTAAAGACCAATGACCATTGTCCCAACTGTTGGTCGGTCATGAAGCGACAGAACAGGAGTCCTCTAACGAATCCGATTGCTCGCTGCCCAACGGTCAACACCAGCGCGAACACAACTCCTGTCGCGATCGAATCCGTCACCAGTGAACGTCGTCCATCAGGTTTTTGGATATCGCCAGCGGTAAGGAAGGACGAAGGTTTTGCTTTTGAACTGGAGGCCATATCGACGTCGCAAGTTCTGGCTTGGGAGGGAATGAATGAAGTGTCTTACTAGTGTTGGATACTGCAAAGCAATATCGCCCGACATAAGCAAAACAAGCTCCGGAGTTGCGAGGTAGTTTGACAGTTATACGGACTGTCCCGAATTTCTTGAAAAACATGGTCTCGCCGGTACCATATCGTTTGATATACGAATGCAAATTCGTTCTAATTTGCGCGACGGTGAGGAAGCCGCGTTCAAAGAATGGATTTGAAATAACCTGAAACCAATGCTGCTGAATCAGCGCGGAGAAGAAAATGTTGCGATACCTGTTTGCCGGTCTACTGATTGTGGCCATTGTTGTTGGAGCTTATGTCGGTTGCGGACCGCGGGCCCAAGTCGCTGGTGAAAAAATCCTTGGCAAAATCGACGACATGCTCGGTACGCTGGACGTGAAGTTGAAGGAAGTGAAAATGGCTCACGCGTCGCTTAAGAAAGGCGCTGAAGAGAATTATGTGATGCGGCAGAAAAGCGCTTACAAAGTTGAAGATCTTGAGGAAAAGCAAAAAGAGGTCGAAGCAAAAATCGCAAAACAGTCCTCTGACCTCGAAAGAGTTATTGGAATGCTTGAAGACGGAAGTCTTGCAGATGACAAAGAAAAGAAAAATGAACTTACAGCGTTTGCCGAGAGTCGAGCCAAATCCTTGACGGCGCTCAAGACCCAATTAGAGGCGAGTATCAAACCGCTTTTGGCGTCGCACAAGAAAGCGTTGTCACTACAACTCAAAAATGAAAAAGCGTCCAAAGCTCAATTGGCTAAACTTGAGACGAAAATTAGCCAGATTGAAGCCGAGAAAGTTCGACTTGACACGATGAAGCAAACTCAAGCAATCGTAGGTAGTAGTGAATCGATCAGTGACAAGTTCGCGGATCTTGAGAAAAGCGTCGCTGATTTGCTGATCGAAACAAAGGCTCGTGGAGATATCGAAGAGGAAAAAGTCGACGATCGCCTCGCGACGATCGACGAGGACGTCTCACTCGACGACATTCTTGGGAAGGAAAGCGAATCCAGCGACGAAGATGTGCTTTCGAAGCTGAAAGAGGCTCTAAACAAATAGGGTTACTACTGGATCCAATCCCACTTCGCACGTCTGGCATTGCCGGCGTGCGTTTCTTTTTAGCAGAGAACTTTTATGAAATCATTCCAATCTGCAATCCTTGTTTTGGTGTTCAGTGCTGCTGTTTTCTTGGCATACACCTATGTCATGAACGGGCTTAATCCCACTGATAAAGATCCTGCGACAACAAACAACACAGGTTTCTTGAAAACTGAGCCCGAATTTCGAAACAAGCTTGCTGAACTTCGGATCGACCAAGACAAGGTCGTTCGTCGAAAAAAATTACTTGAGAGCCGAAAAAAAGAAACGGTAGATGAGTTGCGATCCAAAGGTGTTACTGCCCAGAGTGACCTTACGGACAAGGATATTAAGTATGCCGCTCGAAACTTGAAACGCACCGTGGCCGAAATGAAAAAGATGGACGAGACAATTGGTCGATATCAGACAGCAATCGACGCTATCGAAGCTATGTTAAAAGAAATAGAACGGGATCGCATCGCTGAAGAAGTGGCGATTTCGGACGAGAAAGCTGAAGAGCTTGGAATCATGATCCTCGACCTCGATGAACGTCTTTCTGAGGGTGAAGACGATTTATTTGAAGACGAGGAATTGCGAGAAATTCTTGGCATGGAACTAGGTGGAGAAAACGAATGAGATGCGATTGAACACAAATGAAGAAACGTTTTCAACGACAATATAGTTTGCTGAGAGAGCCACATGACTTGCAAATCGATTATGAAGCTTAAGTTTGCCATAACAATTTGCTTTCTGGCAATTACCCTCGCTTCTGAAGGATTGGTTTCGGCCTCACCCGAACAGCCAAACGTCGTCATCGTGATCACCGATGACCAAGGGCATGGAGACCTTTCCTGCCATGGAAACCCGGTCTTGAAAACGCCCAACATCGACGCGCTGGCGGCAGAGTCAATCCGATTGACCGACTTTCACGTTTCTCCAACTTGTTCGCCTTCGCGAGCCGCATTCCTTACCGGACGGTGCTCGAATCGAACCGGTGTTTGGCACACGATCATGGGACGATCGCTGCTACGTGAAAACGAAATCACAATCGCCGAACTGCTGCGGGATTCCGGTTACGCGACAGGCATGTTTGGGAAATGGCATCTGGGCGATAATGCTCCTTTTCGGCCAGAAGATCGCGGCTTCGACGAAGTTTATCGACATGGCGGCGGAGGCGTTGGGCAAACTCCTGACTATTGGGACAACGCCTACTTCGACGGGCATTACATTCACAACGGCACGCCTGAACCAGCAGACGGATTCTGCACGGATGTGTTCTTCAAAAACGCAAAACAGTTCATTGAAGATCAAGTCAAAGAAAAGAAACCATTCTTCGCTTGGATTTCAACCAACGCCCCTCACGGACCGTTGCACTGTCCCGAAAAATGGAGTGCCCCTTACAAAGACCAAGGTAAAGGCGTCTCCAATTTCCTTGGCATGATTGCGAACATTGATTCCAATGTCGGTGAACTGCGACAGTTGATTCAGGACGAAGGCGTTGCCGACAATACGATTTTCATTTTCACAACGGACAATGGAACTGCTGGCGGAAACAAGATATTCAACAGCAATATGCGAGGTAAGAAGGGCAGTGCGTACGATGGAGGACACCGCGTTCCCTGCTTCGTTCATTGGCCGGGCAATTTCACTGGCGGCGTCGACATCGATCCTTTGACGGCTCACGTTGACTTGCTCCCAACGCTGGTTGAACTCTGCGGTGCAAAATTGCCAGTCGATACAAAATTCGACGGCCAAAGCATCGTGACTCTGTTGCGGGATCCGAAAAGCGATGCCAAAAAGTGGAACCAACGAGTCATCGTGACAGATTCGCAGCGAGTTCTCGATCCGATTAAATGGCGACAGAGTTCAGTGATGACGTCACAGTGGCGACTGATTAACGGAAAGGAGCTCTACGACATCGATGTTGATCCTGGCCAGAAAAATGACCTCTCGGCGAACAAGCCGGAAGTCACAGCGATGTTGACCAAGGCCTACGATTCGTGGTGGGCGGACATCGAACCCGGGTTCGCGAACTTTGCTCGGATTCACATCGGTTCCCCCAATGAGCCGACGACTTGCCTGACGGCGCACGACTGGTTGGGCGTCGCACCACCGTGGAACCAGGCCCACATTCGCAAGGGTGAACCAGCTGTTCCCGGCTACTGGAGTGTCAAAGTCCTTCAGGAAGGCGACTACACTGTTTCACTGCGACGCTGGCCGGTGGAATCAGACACGGCAATCGATGCAGGTTTGGCGGCTGGTGATCCTGTCCCGGGAACAAAGCCGTTTCGAGCCACTGTTGGCGCTGAAATCGCTGCTGTAAAAGCTGAGTTGACGATTGGAAAAGAATTCCAGGCCGTTGATTTCACTGCCGGAAGTAAGGAAGTTAGCTTCGACGCGAAACTCGTCAAAGGCGAAACGACCATTTCCGCTGCGTTTGAAACGGCGGATGGCGAAAAAGTTGGAGCGTTTTACGTTTACGTCACAAAGAAGTAAGATCGTTGTTTCTAGAGAGTATTTCAAAACCAAAGTAGCACGTCTCTCCGAGACGTGGAAAATCGCCTCGGAGAGGCGAGCTACGTGAAAATCGCCTCGGAGAGGCGAGCTACTATCGGCGATCCGAGTTTTGAAATGCCCTCTAGGTCCTTTGATCCGAAAACAACATCGGAACTTTCTGAACCTGTCTTCCTGAAAATTCAACATGGATCCACTCCATTTTTGCATCGCGATCGTTCCACTGGCAGTTTATCTGCTAATGATCGGCTATTTGAATTTCGGCGGGCGTCCTTTCGTCACCACCGGAGCCAGAGATGCGGCTGCCTTGGGAATCGGACTCGCTGGTATCGTCGCGGCGGGCCCAATGATTCTGTTTTTCCCAGAAAGTGCTGCCAGCCAATTCGGCAATTGGGTTTGGCTAATGTTGCTGGCGTTTTATGGGCTATTTGTTTCAATGTTTGTATTGATGATGCGACCGCGGATCGTGATCTACAACGTGACGGCGGAACAGCTGCGACCGATTTTGACCAGCATCGCCATGGAGCTTGACCCAAAGAGTCGTTGGGCCGGGAACAGCTTGTTGATTCCAAGCCGCAACGTCCATTTGCACATTGAGCCAACGAACTGGCTCAAGAACGTGCAGCTAACTTCTGGCGGGAATCAACAGAGCTTCGATGGTTGGCGAGTCCTCGAAGGACAGCTTTCCGATCGACTCAAGGATTATGCGTCAGGTCCAAACCTGATTGCATTCCCGTTGTTGATCATGGCGTTGGGATTGGCGATAACCACCGCGACCTGGATGCTTTTCGACATGCAGGCCGTTGCATCGGCATGGGAAGAGTTGCGAAGGTATTAAGCTGCTCAGCTGTCAAAGTCGCTCAGCTGTCCCAGCTGATAGAGATCCAGAAAGTCGCTCAGCTGTCCCAGCTGATAGCGAGCCGAGAAGATTGCTATCCATTGCCTAAAATTCACCAGTCGTTGCACGCACTCATCCGCACGCTTTCGGTTCGGAGAACCGAGCGACACTAATCACGTCGACGATGCTGATCAATCAACTGCTTGATTTTGTCCGGGTTAGGGATTCCAGACACGCTGATCTCCAAACCACTTTGACCAGCACTCGAGATTCCGATCTTTCCGACGTCAAGAATTCGTTGCAACAATGACTGGTTCAACTGGACGTTGCGAATGTCTTGGTGCCAAACTTCAGTGATCGACTTCGACAAAATTCCGCGCCGACAGCTCGTTCGCTCAGAAGTCACGGTCACGGTGGTTCCCTTACACTGAAGCCACCAGAGACCAAAACAGGTCAATCCAATGATCATTGGGACCAGAATTTCAACCGCCTTCGTGATGCCCGAAGTTTCAATGAATGGAATGAACGGAAGCGCGAATCCGATAAGACAAAGCAAAACCAGCCCAATAAACCAAAGCGGGTGATTCCGAAACATGGACGGATGTGCCACATAAAGAACTTGCTCGCCCTCAACTGGCTCGAGCGTGGATTCAACTTTTTCTTTCATGGGCCTGTCTTCTGAATAAGTTTGTGATCTCAAGGATTAGTTTAGCGATTTTTCGATCAGCCGTCAGCGTTTTCAGTCAACTCCAGCCATTTCGTTTCGGCTTCTTCCAACCGCTTCGAGACCTTCGAAAAATCATCGTGTAACACCAAAGCCTGTGCGGCGTCGGTGCATGTAAGTAGTTGTTCGTTCAAAGTCTTCTTTTCTTGGTCAAGTTTTGCGACCAATTTTTCAATGTTGCGGAGTTCCTTTTGGGCTTTGCGGCCCTGATTGAACGTCTTCTTGCCTTTTCTGCCCTTTTCAAATTCAGATCCACTCGATTTTCCACCCTTGGAGCCACCATCTCGTCGCCCATCGTCAATCTCCTGACTGATCGAATAGACGTAAGTATCGTAGTCGCCCAAATAGTTTTTGGCGGTCCCCTCGCGAACTTCGATCACCGACGTCGCCACTCGTTTCATGAAGTGACGGTCGTGAGACGTGAAGATGATCGTTCCATTAAACAGTTCCAAGGCTTTGGCCAACGCTTCCACCGTTTCTACATCAAGGTGGTTGCCAGGTTCGTCGAGCACCAAAATGTTGTAGTCCGACAACAGCAAACCAGCCAAACACAATCGAGCCCGTTCGCCTCCGGATAGAACTTTGACTTTTTTCTTGACGTGTGAATCGCGAAACAGAAGTGAACCAGCAACGGCAAGCACTTGCTGATCCGTTGTCCCGGCAATCGCTTGGCCTTCGAGATACTCGAGGACCGTGTCGCCTTCAGGAATTGTGGTGTAGACGTGCTGGGCGTACGTTCCGATTTTGCAATGCTGGCTCCATTTCAAATTGCCTCCTTTGGACTCCAGTGAGCCAACAAGGGTTCGCAATAAAGTCGTTTTCCCTTGGCCATTGTCGCCGACGATACCGACACGCTCGCCATGTTCGATTTCCAACGTGATATTGGAAGCCACATCGACTCCTGGGTAGCCGATGACCATGTCGGTGCAGCGTACAGCAGCACCTTGTCGTGCCTGGACGATTGGAGCTTGAATGTAAGCCGTCCGTTCGGCCGATTCGATATCGATCAAGCTAAGTCGTTCGAGTTGCTTCTGTTTTGAGCGTGCTTGTGATGCGGTGCTGGCTTTGGCCCGGTTCTTGTTGACGAACCTTTCCAACTGCTTTTGCTTCGCCATCGTCGAAGCGTTGACTCGCAAGTCATGTTCTCGTTGTTCTTCCTGGTAGACGAGGAACTTATCGATCTTTCCAGGATACATCGTCAGCTTGCCGCCGCCGAGGGACAGCGTATGCTCACAAGTTGCCGCAAGAAATGCGCGATCGTGCGACACGATTAAGCAGGCGCCTTTGTAGCCTCGCAGAAAGTTCTCCAACAGGATTTGCGTACGAAGATCTAAAAAGTTCGTCGGCTCATCGAGCAGCAACAGCTGTGGGTCGTGCAGCAGCAATGCCGCCAGCTTGACTCGCGTTTGCCAACCGCCAGACAGCGCCTTCACGGGTCCATTTAGCTTCTCGCCTTTGAGCTCAAAATCGCCTGCGACTTGACCACATCGCCACTCCGGCTGTTGGCTGTCCCGCATCAAAAAATCGAGGGCCGATTCCCCTTCTGCGAAAGGATCGTGTTGCCGCAAGTAGCCAACCGAAAGCTTTGGATGATGGATGACTTCGCCCGAGTCCAAACTTTCATCACCCAGCAAGATTTTCAACAGCGTCGATTTTCCAGCACCGTTGCGACCGATGAAGCCAACTTTTCGATCATCGGTGATCGTCGCTTCCGCATTTTCCAACAGGATTTGATCACCGAAGGATTTGTGCGCGTTTCGAATTTGTATTAGTACAGCCATGACGCAAAATTTAAGTAAACGGGACGATTTCGCAAGGTTGGCAAGCTAATTACCAATCGTTTCCGTTAACGTATCCTTGCCTTTTCAGTTCTTCGCCGGCCTCTTCGCGGAACCAACCTTTAACCTGATCGGTAAAGTAGTTCTTCCAGTCGCCAACGACACCTTTGCGAAGAAACTCGTTCGGTCGCTCTTCTGAGAATCCGGGCTTCAGACAGCCATCGATCTTGGCCGCTTGGCTCGGTTTCACGCCGAGGAATTTAAACAGCTTCTTACGCTCTCCCTTGACGTCGGCATGCAAGTCTTCATATTTCACAAAGCAGACCGGAAGGTTCGGGTATTTCTCAACCGCCGCACGATCCGCTTCGAGATGCTCACGCCACCATCGAGCCGACTCTCGCACCATCGGTTCGTTGCAAAGTAGCTGTTCCGGATGATTTTTGAAGTGCCACGAATCGTCTCGGAACCTGTCGTAAACCTTATTCAGCTCAGGAAATCGTTCGAACAAACGATGCGACTCAGGACGATTGTACAAGTGGAAAGCTCGACTCACCAAAACGTCTCGACCATCGCGAATGATGCAAATATGAGGAACGCCTCGCAGAACCACTGGCTCGATGGTGTGTGGTGTTCTGTCTCCGATCAACTTCGCATTCGGATCTGCTTTAAAGACCAGCATGCGTTTCGTTAAGTCTTCGAACTCGTTTCGAAACTGCTTCGAAGTCTCTGGATTTTCGACGTAGATTGGAATGGACTTAAGCGCCCTGTTGATTGGTCCAACATGATCCTGCCAATGGAACTCGCCGACACAATCAATGTCGACGTGGCTACCGAGCAGACTACCAAGCCAGTTGGTTCCTGACTTCATGTAGCCGCGGATGCAAAAGAAACGTTTGTCCATAAGTGAATTTTAAGATTGGATCTGCAGAAGCACGTCAAAGGATGAGCATCGCATCACCATAGCTGAAAAAGCGATACTTTTCATCCACAGCTTCAGCATAGGCTCGTTTCATCAAATCATCGCCGCCAAGCGTACGAATCATGACCAGCAACGTGCTTCTGGGTAGATGGAAATTGGTCATCAGTCCATCGATGACTTTGAATTCGTACGGCGGCTTGATGAATAGATTCGTTTCACCAACCCAAGGCTGCAATTCGCCGCTGCTGCCGGCAGTTTCCAGCACCCGCACCGATGTTGTGCCGACGGCAATGATCCGGCCACCTTCCTCTTTCGTTTTGTTGATCAAGTCGACTGATTTCCGATTGATCTCACCTGTCTCATAGTGCATCACGTGATCATTGAGATCATCCGCAGTCACCGGTCGGAATGTTCCAATTCCGACGTGGAGCGTCACTTGAGCAATGCGAATGCCTTCGTCGATCAGTTCTTTGATCAAACGTTTCGTCAGATGCAATCCGGCAGTCGGAGCAGCAACTGCCCCAGCGCTTTTTGCGTAGATCGTTTGGTAGTCCTTCAGATCCGAGTCGACCATATTGCCGTCGCGGATGTAGTGCGGTAGCGGAACGCGGCCGATTTGGGACAACACCTCTTCGTAGCTGCCTTCGATGTCTGGCTTCGCGGCCCAGGCTCCATCGTCGAGACGAGCGATCATCGTCAGCGTCGCGCGGTCCACGCCGTGACGATCGGTGACGGTGACCGTTTCGCCCGGCTGCATCTTGCCGCGCGTCTTGCATAACAACTTCCAGTTTCCGTTTTCGTCTGACTCCAAGAACAGACCCTGCCATCGGCCGCCGGTTTGCGTTCGCTTGCCGACCAGTTTGGCTGGCAGGACGCGAGTATTATTCAGGACAAGGCAGTCGCCCGGTTTCAAAAGTTCAGCCAAATCGCGAACGTGAAAATGATCGACTAAATTGCGGCTTCGATCAGACAACATCAGCCTTGCATCTTCGCGATTCCGCAACGGATACTGAGCAATAAGCTCTTTCGGGAGCTCGAAATCGTAGTCAGCGGTGGCCAGTTGGGATTGCGCTTCGTTTGGCATGGAGTAAGCTACACTTAGAATTCGGCGGAGAGTCGGTGTTTTTGTGTCAGTGCATTTTATCGGCTTTCGCGTTTCTAAACACCGCAAATGCGAGAACTGTCAGCATTCAGCTTTCGTAACAAAGTAGTCGCGAATTAAAAAGGAGAAACGGAATGCTTGAATGGTTCACTGAGAATGCATTTTTCCCTTCCTGCATGGGGATACTGTTGGCCATTGCGTTCATCGGTCTCGCTTTCTCTTCCGGCGAGATGATCATGATGAAGATTGGACTGGCGATCGCCGCCCTGACGGCGTTGCTAATCACGACCGAGATCATGATCGTGACTGATCGCGAACAGGTGGAAAATTCACTTTACGACATGGCTTCCGCAATGCAGAAAAATGACGTTGATAAAGTGTTCCAATATTTGGACTCTGATGAACTCGTCCAACGAGCCAAGGGACATCTGCAAGATGCAACCTGCCACGCGTGCAGCATCACTGCCATCAAAGAAGTCACGGTACAAGAAGATGGCAAGGAAGCGACAGCCGATTTCGTTGCCTTCGCCCAAGCCAGCAACAAAAGCTTTCCCAGTCCGACACCGATTCAAAGGCGGATCAAACTGTTCTTTAAGAAGAAAGCTGATCGCTGGAAGATTTACGACTTTGAAACCAGCGATCCTCGCGCTGGCGTGTCCCTGTAAAATCAGCGACTGGACAAAATGGCCTTACGGTTAGCGTGCTTCCACGCCAGCATATTGATTTTCTAGGCCAACACGGACACCTGGGAGTAATTCGCTAATTCTGGTGCCGAGAATTTGACGATTTAGACACGGATGTTGAACCAAGTGGCTGTGCGAAATCGAACTGATGGCCAAAGTGACGATTTGCTCTTCAACTCCATTAAGTGGTCGTTTTGGCAGTTCAAGGGGTTCAACTTCCCTTTACGCATGAAACTTGAACCAGTCAGATTTGCCAATGCTTGCATGTGAAGATATTATGTGAGTGCCATCCTGACCCTCTTCCACTTGTCACCTCCCACCTAAATTGACCCCGAGCCGTAAATGACAATTGATGATTCAACTTTCAAGGCAAATCACTCTGATGTTGGCCCTCCTCCTGTGCCGGGCGATTTTGTTGACCCTCAGGACTCGGGTGAATTTGAAGAGCTCGGTTCACGTAAAAGTAAGAGCCGAAGCAAGACGCGGATGTATTGCTTTCACTGCAATCGCCCGGAGGGACATTCGAACCCCTACGTCGGAACGTGGTTTTATTCATACTTTATTGGCCTGAGTTTTGGTCTGCTCCATTTCTTTGGTCCATTCCGCTGCCAGTGCTGCGGTCGTCAACGTTTGATGTTTCGTGATTGGGCGCATCCAAAGTTTCACGTTGTCAGTGCACGAAAACGAGCTGCGGCTCCGTCGTCACGACGTTCCCGCTAAATCGAATGGCGGTTCCGGGGTTCAGCCCAACGCTGTGAAGAGTTTTCAGACAGCAAAAAGCAAGGCCTGCATTTCTTTTAGTGGTTACCCGAGGCCTTACGGCCAACGGCTCACTTGCCTGCTTCGAATTGAAAAGTGAGCCGAGACGCGTGAGCGTCCGGGTGTCCTGCCAGAAAACGATCCGTAAGATGAAATTTCGGCATTCGAAAAACTCATTACGGCGTTGGGTTCACCCGCGCGTCAGCGTGAAGATCGTGATCTCGGGCCGCGCCATAAATCGAACTCTCATCGTGTGGCCGATGCCACGATTGATGTAGAGCCTATGGCCGCCTTCGACGTCGTAAAATCCAGACAAGTATCGCTTGTTTTCGACAGGGCAAATGGGAGCGCCAACCAATGGAAAACTGCATTGGCCGCCGTGCGTGTGGCCGCAAAGAATCCAGCTTTCGAACCCGTCCCAAATCGGACGGTCTGCCGTATCTGGATTGTGGCTCAGCACGATCGACGGATGCGATGCGACTTCCTTGATCGCACTGGCTGCCGTTGAGTCGTCGAACCCACCAAACCAAAAGTCTTTCAGTCCGGCAACCTTCAATCCTCCAAGGTCAATCGCTTCGTCACGAAGCAGATTTAAGCCCGCATCGTTAAAACGATCTGCCAATTTTTCCGTGTTCGCCGCAAAGACGATCGCGTCTCGTTCACTGCCGCCGTAGTCATGATTGCCCAGCACGCACGCGTTTCCAATCGTGCCCCGCGGAAAATGATCCAGCAGGCGAATCCCCTTTTCCAAATGCCATTCAGAGCCGTTATCCAGAAAGTCTCCTGTGAAGAAAACGAATTCCGGATTCAACGACCGGACGTATTCGAACTGAGCCAGCAGGTAGGAATCGTTGACACGTGAGCCGATATGTAGATCGCTAAGTTGAACAGCCGTTTTGCCATCGAGCGATACTGGGAGGTCTTTGATCGGCAATTCGTGACGTTCAATTGATATCCAACGTGGTTCCAAGCCGAATGCGTATAAGCCGAGCCCGCTCAATGTGAGAACGGAGCTTCGGACAAGGAACTTTCGGCGTGAAATTTTGCGTTTGGAGTCCATGAATGGATCAGCATACAGCATAGAAAAAGCCCAGAAACGATTCTGGGCTCAATTTACTTCGTCAAATTTTAGGTCGTTGTTAACTTCGACGACGACGAATTCCGATTCCGGCCATGCCTGCCGCCATCAGCAAAACGAGCGTCGATGGCTCAGGAACGGCCGTCACGAAATCGACCTTGAACTCACGAAAGGATCCTTCAATGGTCGCGTTGCGATCCGAGAGATCCAGAACCCAAGTTCCTGCAGTCGATTGACCCCCAAACACGTTGTTAATCGAAAGGGTCACATCAGACTCGTCGACACCACCCGGACCGACTCTGATGCCCGTTGTGGCGCGATAAATTCCAGGGTTGTCCTGCGGATTCTGGACGTTGCCCTCAAGGTTCCGAAGCACGTAGTCTGATGAATTCGACCCAGCTTCGTCCCAGAGACGGTTAAGCGTCGCATCTGAGAAAGCGTAGTCGCCCTGAAAGTTCGTATGGGAACCAACGCCTACGTTACGGTTGTCTTTTCCGATGCGAGAAAACAACGTCACAGATCGGCCAGACTCAACGTGCTCTACTCTGGCGACCAAATCACCGGCCCACCGATGTGACAGACCTTCAATCGTGAAAGTGGCTTCTTCGATGATCTCATTCTGGGTGATCGTTACAGTACTGGTCGAGTTGGGAACTCCATTTCCAAACGGAGGAGGGTCGGGAATATCAATCGATGAATTGTTGTTCGTGCTTCCTGAGATGTCAGCGAAAGCTGATACTTGAAGCAACGCGATTGAAGTTACGACAAAAAAACCGAAGAGCAGTTTTTTCCTCATGGCAATCCTTTAAAAATTCGAGGGGAAAATCCGGTGCGGGTGAACTATCCGTAGTCAGCACACTTGTGTTGATTTCAAGAATTTAACCCCATCATGTTTCATAGTCAACTTGGGGAGTCAGGCAATTTCGGTTAGTTGCTAGCTTTTGGGTGGTTGCGTCCACTTTTCCCTTCATTCGCCTCGGAAAAATGAGGTGCACTGCCCGCTGCGGCGTTATAGACGCGCTGAAATGCAATAAAAACGGCGATTTTGGCAGACCATGGAATTGCCAGAGACTTTAGAGCCCGATAGACTACTGCAACGCGGCGTCACGTTGGCGAAGCGATTTCATTAACCCTTTACTTTGTTGCTGTCGCGAAGCCCTGCGTTAAGAGCTTCACCATGCGAAACAACACAGGGAGAAACTATGTCTGCAAATAGCTTGGTTCAGGAGCTGATCGATGCCGGCGTCCACTTTGGACACCGTGCCAGTCGCTGGAACCCAAAGATGCGTCCTTACATTTACGGCCGCAAAAACCAAATTCACATCATCGATATCCGCGAAACAGTCCGCGGTCTCTTGCGAGCGAAAAAGTTCGTCTCAGAAGTTGCCAGTGACGGCAGCTTGATTCTCTTCGTCGGAACAAAACGTCAAGCTTCGGCTGCCGTTTCTCGCGAAGCTGAGCGATGCAACATGCCTTTCGTCAGCGAACGTTGGCTCGGTGGTGCATTGACGAACTTCTCGACAATTCGTTCTCGAATGGGACGTCTTGAGGAACTCGAAGAAATTCGTGGCGGCGAAAAGATCGCTCAATATTCAAAGAAGGCTCAGTCGTCATTGAATCGCGAGTACCGCAAAATCTACCGGAACCTGAACGGTATCCGTACGATGAACCGCAAACCTGGTTGCATGATCATTGTGGATCCTCGCAAAGAGAAGAACGCGATTCTGGAAGCACGTGCGTTGGGCATCACAACCGTTGCCTTGATTGATACGAACTGCGATCCGGACATGGTTGACCTTCCGATCCCAGGCAACGATGACGGTATTCGTGCCGTTGAAGTCATCATGTCTCACATGGCTGATGCCGTGATCGCGGGTGCGAAAAATGTTGTTGCCAAGAACGAAGGCAAGGACAAGCCAGGGAAGAAGACGGCGTCGAAGTCGGCTGCAAAGCCTCCGGCGCCCAAGGCAGCCTCTGCTCCAGCAGCAGCGGCCCCAGCGGCCGCGGAAGCACCAGCTGCAGCTCCTGCCGAAAAACCGGCACCAGAAGCGACCAGCTAGGTCTCTTCAACCGAACTCAGCCCGACCGATCGGTCGGGCTTTTTCGAACTTACGTTCGCCAACTTTCGTTCGTTTTGTGAGCTGACATTGTTTGCAAACGAACCTCTCAACATAAATCAAACTCCCTACTCAAAATCTATTTGAGAACAGCAGAAGGAAGACAATGTCTATTTCAGCAAAAGATGTAATGTCCCTCCGAAAATCAACCGGAGCAGGCATGATGGACTGCAAAAAAGCACTCAAAGAATCGGACGGCGATATCGATGCCGCTCTGCAGTGGTTGGCCAAAAAAGGTGCCAAGGTTGCTGCTAAGCGAGCTGATCGTGATGCAACTGAAGGAATCGTCGTCATCCTTGGTGATGACAAAAAGGCTCTGGCGATGGCTCTGAGCTGTGAAACTGACTTCGTCGCGAAGAACGATGAGTTCATTGCGTTTGCAAACAGCTTGGCTCAATTGGCTGTCGACAAAGGCGTTAAAACGGCTGACGAACTTTTGGCTTGTGAATTCGATGGCGCAACGGTTGCCGAAAAACTCGTCGAGCGTACCGGCAAGATCGGTGAGAAGCTTGAAATTTCAGACTTGCAAGTTGTCGAAGGCACAGCGATCGCTCAGTACATTCACGCCGGCAGCAAGATCGGCGTTCTTGTCTCTTACAAGGACGGCGGAAATGCGGAAGCACCTCAGTTCTTCCGCAGCGTTGCCATGCACATCGCCGCGATGAATCCGGTTGGCATGCGTCCTGATGAACTCGATCTTGCAGAAGTTGAAAAAGCAACGGAAGCTTTGATCGGTCAGATCACCGTCGAGAACGAAGACCGCACTCGATTGGGCAAGCCGCTCAAGAACGTTCCACAGTACGCCAGCATGTTGCAGTTGACTCCAGAAGTCATGGCCAAGGCCGAAGCGGACATCAAGGAGCAATTGAAAGCCGAAAACAAGCCTGAGAAGATCTGGGACAAGATCGTCCCTGGAAAGCTCGAGCGATTCGTCGCTGACAACACTCTGTTCGATCAAGAGCGTTGTCTGATGAGCCAATTCTTTGCACTCGACGACACGAAGACTGTCGAAACAGCCGTCAAAGATTTCCACGCTGATGCGGAGCTCGTTGAGTACCGCCGCGTATCAGTTGGCTAAAGAAGATTCAATTTCGGAAGATTCAATTTCGAATCAAAGCCTCGGCTGCCTGTTTGGTTGCCGAGGCTTTTTTTGTGCGTAATGTTTGTTCATGCAGTCGCTGAACAGGAAATTGCTTGAACTGCCGCAAGGCGCAGCTATTCGGGAGTTCCGGCGTTTCATATTGGCATCCCTAACCCGCCCGATGCGTAAGTTTTGAAATTGCACGATATCGGTCGGCCTATCCCGAAGGGATTCAAGCTATTAGCCGGTGATAAGCGCAGCGCCATCACCGGATTCGGTCGACAGCCCAACATGATCCCGAAGGGATCACAGCGGGCGTTTGCTGCGATCCCTTCAGGATCGAATCGTGCATCCTTAGGGTTCCGGAGGTGGTCGCTACGCTCGACCTCCGGCTAATGGCTGAAATTCCTTCGGAATAAAAATGTGGGCAACTTCAAAACTTGCGCGTCGGGCTTGTATTTGCGCAACATCAAAAAGCGCAAGCGAGTGAATGTCACGGCTGATTCACTCGTTTGCGAGGGAATTGCATCGGTTGGTTTGTCTGTGCAATCCTAACCCGACGCGTAAGCGAGGTGCGACCTGGTACCTCGCTTACGCGTTGGGTTATGACTGGCAGCAATATGAAACGCCGCAACTACCCGAATAACCGAGCCGTTCGGCAGTCCATGCAGTTTCCTGTTGCGATTCGGGTTAGTATTAGTTTGCTCACATCCCCATAACGAAACAAACATGAACAGCACGGCAAGCGGCGTATTCCCAACGATTCGGCTCAAAAAAGGCCAGGAACGCAGGGCGATGTACGGCCACCTTTGGATATACAGTAACGAGATCGATACGAAGAAGTATCCGCTGACCAGCTACGTCGCCGGCCAAGTCATCAACGTTGAAACGAGTGAAGGACGTTGGGTTGGCAACGGCTACCTCAATCCGCATTCGTTGATCGCCGTGCGTCTTGTTAGTCGTGATCGGGAGAAACCGTTCACCGACGAACTGATTGGTCATCGTCTGACGGTCGCAGCGAAACATCGCGATCGAATGTATGAATGTCCGTTCTATCGAATGGTCTATGGCGAAAGTGATTTTCTTCCAGGTTTGGTGATCGATCGCTTTGGCGACGTTTTTGTTGTACAAATCAACACGGCCGGAATGGAGTCCAAAAAAGACGCCATCATTCAGAGTCTTCAAACACAATTCAGCGCAAAGGCAATTGTCTTGAAGTGCGATCATTCGCTGCGAAAGATGGAAGACTTGCCGCTGTACAGCGAGACGATTGGGACGTTGCCCGAACAAGTCATCGTTGAGGAACACGGTGCAAAGTTCGCCATCGATTTGAAGGACGGACAAAAAACAGGTTGGTTTTACGATCAGCGTGACAATCGTGCTGCCCTACTGCCGCTGGTCAAAGGCAAAACCGTGATCGATGTTTGCAGTTACGTCGGCGCGTGGGGCATTGGAGCCGCGGTCGCCGGAGCCAGCCAAGTCATCTGCGTCGATGCATCAGAAGCCGCACTGGAACAAGTCGCCATCAACGCGAAGCTCAACGATGTCGAAGGCAAAGTCATCGCGGCTCACGGCGACGCATTCGATTTGCTCAAATCGCTGCGGAACGACAATCATCACTCTGACATCGTGATCCTTGACCCGCCGGCCTTCATCAAACGCAAAAAGGACTTGCGCAACGGAACTGAAGCCTACACTCGACTGATGCGTCGCGGATTGCAATTGGTGAACGATGATGGGATCCTGGTGACCTGTTCGTGTTCATTCCACATGCCACGTGACTTGTTGGTTCAGCGAATGAACCAAGCCGGTCGCGACACCGACCGGGCGCTACAGATGTTTCGCGAAGGTCGCCAAGGCCCTGACCATCCGATTCATCCCGCTATGCCAGAAACCGAGTATCTTAAAGTTCTCTATTCGAGAGTTCTGGGGCGAATTTGAATTTCTGCGGCGCTTTTTCTTTTCGCCCGTAAGAAAACTCGAAGAGACTCGTCGAGCTGGCAAGCCGTGAGGAGTAATAATTTTGGAACTGTTCCATGAGTTCGAAACCAATCGCAAATCAAAACCAAGCAAAGCCAGTTTGGCTGAAGTTGGCTATCTTTGCCATCCTGGCGATCATCGTTGGGGTTGTCTATTGGCAGTTTGGCTCGCAGTTGACATTGGAAAATCTGGCCAAACAGGAAGCAAGCCTACGAGAATATCAGGCTCAGCATCCGGTGCTGGTTTTTGGAATTGCGTTCGCGATTTACGTTGCGGTTACGGGAATGTCGCTACCGGGAGCTGCGGCGCTGTCGCTAACGTACGCTTGGTATTTCGGGTTCACCGAAGCGTTCATCCTGGTAAGCTTCGCTTCGACACTGGGAGCGACGGTCGCGTTCCTGTTGAGCCGTTATCTTTTCCGCGACGCAATTATGAATCGCTTTGGCAATCGGCTGGCAAACTTCAATGAGTCACTGGAACGTGAAGGGCCGTTTTATCTGTTCACTCTGCGTCTTATTCCAGCCGTTCCCTTCTTTGTCGTGAACGCGGTCATGGGACTGACTCCGCTCAAGACTTGGAAGTACTGGTGGATTAGCCAGATCGGAATGCTGCCCGGAACAGCGGTCTACATGTACGCTGGTTCAAGCGTGCCGGACCTTGGGACGCTCGCCGACAAAGGAGTCAACGCCGCATTTTCGCCAGCGCAAATGACTCAGATCTTCGTCGCCTTTGTGCTGCTGGGGACATTTCCACTGATTGCTCGATGGGGCATCAAACTGTTTAAGAAGAACTCTCAGGATCAGTAAACAAGGAAGCCACGATGTCCGAAACTTTGATTCAACTTCAACCGCTGGATGAGCATAACCAAAAACTGCAATCCAACGTCCATCCGCAAACGTGGTCGAATCCTGCCCCAAAGTCAGGTTACCACTTGGTGGTTATCGGAGCCGGCACGGCGGGCTTGGTCACCGCTGCAGGTGCCGCGGGACTCGGGGCTCGAGTCGCATTGATTGAGCGCGAGCTGATGGGCGGCGATTGCCTGAATGTAGGATGCGTTCCATCCAAGGGGCTCATCGGCGCCGCACGCGTCGCAGCCACGGTGCGCGACGCCGCACCCTTCGGCGTCGACATTCCCGAAGGAGCCTCAGTCGACTTCGGAAAGGCGATGGCTCGGATGCGAAAGATTCGGGCCGACATCAGCCCTGTCGATTCGGCGCAGCGGTTCGCTGACCTTGGAGTCGACGTCTTCTTCGGACAAGGCAGTTTTGTTGACGACGATACGGTCTCGGTGACAACGTCGTCCGGCGAAGTGACTGAATTGAACTATAAGAAAGCTGTCATCGCTTCAGGAGCTCGCGCGGCCGCACCGCCGATCAAAGGCCTTGAGACGATCGACTATTTGACCAACGAAAACCTGTTTTCGCTGACCGAACTGCCCAAGCGGTTTGGGATCGTAGGCAGCGGCCCTATCGGAAGCGAGATGGCTCAGTCGTTCGCTCGATTTGGCAGCGAAGTTTTCTTATTCGAGCAACAGGACCACATTCTTTCTCACGAAGACAGTGACGCCGCAGCGGTAGTGCAAAAGCAATTCGAAAAAGATGGCGTTAACTTGGTCTTGAATGCCAATGAAATGGAACTTTCGCCTGCCGGAGATCAGATCAGCGTGAAGGTCGTTCAGAACGGTATTGCCAATGAAGTGATCGTTGACCAACTGTTGATTGCCGTTGGGAGAGCTCCAAATATCGACGGCTTGAACCTTGATGCTGTGAACGCGAAGTCTCACAAGAGAGGCATCGAAGTTAACGACAACATGCAAACGTCGAATCCAAAAATTTATGCCGCCGGTGACGTTTGTTCGAAGTTTCAATTCACGCACGCCGCGGACTTTCAGGCTCGCATCGTGATTCAAAACGCACTTTTTGCCGTCGGTCCGTTTGGCAAAGCAAAAGCCAGCGACCTGATTATCCCGTGGGCAACCTATACATCGCCTGAGATTGCTCACGTGGGGATGTACCCAAGCGACGCCAAAGAAGCCGGAATCGAAATCGACACTTATGTCCAACCGTTTGAGCACATCGATCGCGCGATCCTTGAAGGAACCGACGAGGGCTTCGTCAAGATTCACACGAAAAAGGGAACGGACAAGATCGTTGGCGCAACCATCGTCGCGGAGAACGCGGGCGACTTGATATCAGAGATCACGGTCGCGATGAAGAACAAAGTTGGCTTGGCTGGCATTGGTTCGACGATTCACCCGTACCCAACTCAAGCCGAAGCCATTCGAAAACTAGGCGACCAGTACAACAAGACGAAGCTAACGCCGTTCAGTGCCAAGTTGCTGAAGTTTCTGATGAGGCTGAACGTCGGCGGTTAGTGGTTCGTCATTAGACCATGCTAATTCGCGACATAAACCGCCATCGATTTTTGGGGCAACGTATAGCTTCCACTTTCGGGCAGCGCCGGACCATCCAAATCAGGATAGATGTCCTTTGGACTCGTCAGTGACGTATCCATGAACATCTGCCAGTTTCGCGAACGGGCGATTGCTGGAATCATGAATCGACATCCAGCAGAACTGGAATTCAACATCAGCAACACGTCGCGACCAAGACCAGAAGGATCTTCTTCTGGAGTCGGAGCAGCCAACAAACAGATGATTGGAAGATCAGACGAATGCCAGTCAACCGCGGTCCCAAGCGCGCTGTACCAACTCACGTCCGACCAGCCATCTTTGCTGTTAGGAACTCCCGTCAAGAAAGTCCGCCGGCGAACGGTTGGCTGATTTTTGCGGAACTGGATCAACGCCCGCACGAACCGAATCATCTCCGTGTTCTTTTCCTGCAACGCCCAATCCAACCAAGAAATTTCATTGTCTTGGCAGTAGGCGTTGTTGTTCCCTTTCTGCGTACGACGGAACTCGTCGCCGGCAACCAGCATCGGAACGCCCTGACTAAGCATCAAGGTGGATAGCATGTTTTTGATTTGCTGGTTTCTCAACGCGTCGATGATCGGCTGATCTGTCGGGCCTTCAACGCCAAAGTTCTCACTGAAGTTGTTGTTGTCACCGTCGCGATTGTCTTCGCCATTGGCCAGATTGTGCTTCTCGCGGTAGCTGACCAAGTCGTTCATCGTGAAGCCGTCGTGCGACGTGATGAAGTTGATACTTGCACAAGGCGGACGGCCGCCGGGTTGATACAGGTCCGCAGATCCGGCTAATCGAGTCGCCAACGCGCCGCGTGTTCCGCCATCGCCACGCCAGTAGCCACGAGCATCGTCGCGATAGCGTCCGTTCCACTCGGCCCATCGATCGTCGCCGAATGAACCGACTTGGTAGGCGCCGGCAGCGTCCCATGCTTCGGCAATGATCTTCGTGTCAGCCAAAAGCGGATCTTCGCCAATCGCTTCAACCAACGGCGGATTCGGAACAAGGTTTCCGGATCGATCGCGGCTCAAAATCGAAGCCAGATCAAATCGGAAGCCGTCGATGTGGTAGTTGTGAACCCAATGTCGCAAGCAATGGAAAATCATCTCTCGGACGATCGGATGGTTTCCGTTGACCGCGTTGCCGCAGCCAGAATAATTCTTGTAGTATCGAGCATCATTTTCCAGCATGTAGTAAACGGAATTCTCGAGTCCTTTGAAACTCAGGACGGGACCTTTTTCGTTACCCTCGCAAGTGTGGTTGAAGACCACGTCGAGGATGACTTCGATGCCGGCTTCATGCAGCGCTTTGACCATCTGTTTGAATTCGATGACTTGGGCGCCGGGCGTTTCGTCCCACGCGTAACCGCGATGCGGCGCAAAGAACGCCATCGAATCGTAGCCCCAATAGTTTGGGCGATCTTTTTTTTCTCCGCTGTAGTCATGAATCGGAAACTCGTGGATCGGCATCAATTCGACTGCCGTCACGCCCAATGACTTGAGGTAAGGAATCTTTTCGATGACGCCAAGGTAAGAACCCGGATGTTCAACGCCACTCGATTCGTGATTCGTGAAACCGCGAACGTGCATCTCGTAGATGACGGATTCCGAGATGTCTGTTTTTAAATGTCGGTCGCCAGCCCAATCAAAATGGTCATCCACGACAACGCACTTCGGCGGACGAAGGATGCCATCGGTCGATGGTTGGAAATGGCCTGCCAGAGCTTTTGCGTATGGATCGATCAATCGAGCATTCGCGTCGAATCTCATTCCGCGCGCCGGATCGTGTGGGCCGGAAGCCTGGAAGTGGTAAAGTTGACCGGGTCGCAGACCGGGAACAAAGATGCTCCAGATGTCTCCCCATCGATTCTGACTTGGATCGAAGTTCAGGATCTCGACCGGTTCGGAGTTGTCGACGTCATCATAAAGCAGCAAACGCATTTCAGTTGCGTTGCGGCTAAAGACCACGAACTGCACTCCGGAATCGCCGACGACGGCTCCGTAGGGCAACATGTGAGTAAACTGAAGCTCTGTTTGAGTGTGTCTCATATGCATTAACATTCGTCGATTTCCTCTAACTTTACAATCCCGCTACCGCAACGCGGGATTGGCGCTCTTAAACCCCAAACTTACCCGCCAGATCAAGACATTAACGGGTTGATTTCATAAATTGGTCGTGTTTGAGGGCCAGTGTCTTGAGAGAAACAGGGTGATCAAGTCCAGCCATTTATCCGGAAACGACACTGCAGTTGGGAGCGATCGCCGAGTCGTTACAGCTTGTGATGGTGTGTTGTCGAGGCGCCCTTTAGCAGGCTGTAGGGGAACGTTCAAAAAATGGAGCTAGTTTTGGAGCAACCCCGTTCCGTTTGCTGGTGGATCGGCGACAATGGTGGAAATGGAGGTCGGTATTCGGATCCCGCCATCATCTTCACACTTCACACTGTAAACTGCACACTTCATGACTGGCGTTTCCTACAAAGATTCGGGCGTTGACCTGGACGTTTACAACGACGCGATGAAACGGCTTCCAAAGCTGATGCATCGAACCTTTTCGCCGCGAGTCAAACAGCTCGACGGAGGATTCGCGGGTCTGTTCCAGTTGGACTTCGACTGCAACCTCTTTCGTCGCAACTACGAGAAACCGATTCTTGTTTCCGGCGCCGACGGAGTTGGCACGAAATTGAAAGTCGCCCAGAAGCTTGGCCGACACGACACGATTGGTATCGATCTGGTTGCGATGTGCGTCAACGATACGATCTGCTGCGGTGCCGAGCCGTTGTTTTTTCTGGACTACATTGCGATGTCGCATGACGATCCAGTTTTGCTGGAACAGCTGGTCAAAGGCATCAGTGACGGGTGCGTCGAATCTGATTCAGCGCTGCTCGGCGGCGAGACCGCGATCATGCCCGACCACTACCAGCCCGGCGATTATGAATTGGCTGGGTTCTGCGTCGGCGTCGTCGAAAAGAGTCAACTGATTGATGGAAAGTCTGTCGCCCCTGACGATGTCGTGATTGGAATCGCTTCCAACGGCGTGCACGCTAACGGCTTCAGCTTGGTGCGAAAGATTGTTTTCGATCACGCAAAGCTGGACGTTGATAGTCCCTTTGAGCCACAGCCAGAGAAAACAATTGGCGATGTGCTGATGGAGCCAACGCTCCTGTACACGTCAGCGGTTCGCAAAGTTCTGAATCACTATCGAGTCAAGCAAGTCGTCCACGGGATTGCTCATATCACCGGCGGTGGCTTGGCCGAGAACATGGAGCGAATCTTGCCTCCGGGAATCTCGATCGACATCGACGCGAACGCGTGGACGGCAGCTCCCGTCTTCGATTGGCTTCAGAAACTAGGCAACGTTGATCGCGACGAGATGTTCAGGGTTTTCAATATGGGGATTGGTATGACGCTGATCGTCAGCCCGTACTACGCCGATTCGGTGGTTCGGATGCTGGAGCAGTCAGGCCATGAAGCGATGGTGATTGGCGGCGTGAAAGCTCATGAAGATTCGGCACAGCGCCGGGTGACCGTGAAGCATTAGTGGAATTGCACAGCCGTGACGCGTAAGCAGCCGGGGACAGAAAATCGGAGATTAATCTCCCTCGGCTCACATGCTCTTGTGGCGGGTCCGTGAGTTACGTAAACGCGATGTTCTGAATCAGACGGAACAATCGTTAGCCTCGATTTGATCGGGATTCAGTCCTCTCCAATCCCGTTGGACACGTTTGAATGTCCTTCGTTCTCCTCGTTCTCGCCCTAAATGATTGTTGTTGGTTTATTGCTCGATATCCAAAACATAAGTGGCCGCAATGTCTGTCAATCGTAGATCTTTCATGCAACAGGCAGGTTCTTCGCTGACTTCGATATTCGTCATTGGCCAGCTTGATGTTTCAAATCATTCAAAAGCCGGCTTGGATGATGATCTTCTGGTAGCTGCCGCAGCGACATTTGAATACGTGTTGCAGACGTTTATTTTCGAGAATGCTCATGCCACCGAGTTGCCCGAAATCACGGACGAAACGCGAAGAGCTGCGAAGGAAGTTAGTCTTGGGCTTGAACCTCATAACGCGCCGGCGATTTTTAAACAAGCGAGTTTTCTACCTCTCGGACGAAGCATAAGGCTTGTTTTTTCCAACAATGTACATGTCGTCATTACCGAAGATCGTGTTGGGCAATTCAAAATGTTCATGCGGAATGTTCTTGAGTTCGACGCGCCAAACAGCGACGATGTGCTTGAATTTTTAGAGGGCATGCTGGAACTACTTAGATCACCTGACGTGTACAACTATGACTGAATCTATTTGATCTTCGGCGGTTCAAGCGTAGGCGGACCGTCTTTCGGTTTCGGGGGCTTTCCGAGCAAAAGGGTTCGCTTTTCAACTTCCTTTGTTTCTTCGAACCAGATTTTCAATTCGACTTCCTGGCCGGATTCGAAGCGGTTCAGGATCTGACGAAGTTTGAGCATGTCGGAAACTTTTTCGCCATCGATCTCGCGAATACAGTCCTCTCGGCGGATGCCGGCTTTGTCGGCAGGCGAGTCGCGGACGACTTCTTCGATCCACAGGCCTTCCAGTTCAGGAACCGCCATTAGTTTGATGCCAAGAAATGGCGGCGTCACTTCGACGCCTTCTTCTTTGAGACGCTTGATCACAGGGCTGTCGGCATCGATTGGAATGGCGAATCCAATCCCTGAGTCATACCATTGCACACCGGCGCCGGTGGATTGTGATTGAGGATCCATCGGGACGCAGATGCCAATCATGCGGCCCTTGATGTCAACCAACGGACCACCGTAGTTGGCAGGGCTGATGTTGGCGTCGGTTTGCACGGCCTTCCCGCCGATGCGATTTTTAGCACTGACGATTCCCATCGAAACCGCAGGACTCATGTCGCCGTAGCCAACGCCGATCGAAACCGCCCATTGCCCAACCGTGACTTCCTTTTCGGCGACCATTTCAGGGACTTTCAAATCGGAAACACCTTCAATTTTCAGCAGACAGATTTTTCGAATGTTGTCCTGCCCCATTATTTGAGCCGTATGTCGCTTGCCATCACTGGTGACGACCGTGATGACAGGTGGCTTTTGAATGAAGTTGAAAGTACTGGTAACGATGTAGCCGTCTGACGAGATCACGATTCCAGTTGTGTTGCCTTCGCCCTGTTTCCGGATGCCTCCGATTCGACCCTGGACTGCAGCGACGCCACCGTAAGATTCAATCGTGACGAGCGAAGGTTGAACTTTTTCCGTCGCCGCGCGAAACGCTTTCGCAGTCAGCATCATGGTTTGGAAAGCATCAGGTTGCTGGGCGATGGCTGGTGTGTTCAGAGAGAGCACGAAAAACACCGCAAGCAAACATCCAAACCTGCGGGATCGCAATGCCGCAGCCGCGGTCCCCCTCACCCCCAGCCCCTCTCCCTCCAGGGGAGAGGGGAGCAAGGATGATGAATTCAAAGCCTTCAAATCGATTGCTCGTTGTTCGCTCATTGTTTCTTCTCCGTCGGCGTGATCGCGATCCGTAACAATTCTCGCCCGCGTTTGACGATGATGAAAATTTCCTCCCCGGGTCGCAGCTTCAACAACGCCTGCTCGTAATCTTTCACCGTGGCTGTTTTTTCGCCGCCGATGGAAACGATCATGTCGTCGGGCTTGAGCCCAACTTCTTTCGCCGGCGTGCCGCGTTTAACCCGATCGATGTACGCCGGATCGCTACGTCCACCGAGCTTGAAAAGTGCGATGCCCAAGTCGGCGTTTCCGGCTGCCTTAACGGTTTCTTTCTGAGTCGCTTCGGCGAGTTCTCCGTTGACGAATTGAAGCAGCACCGAAGATGGAATTGCGTAATTAAGCCGCGTGTTGGTTTCACTACTGTTGATGATTTTCCCAACCATCCCGACAAGGTTTCCGTCCCCCATGATGACGGCTCCGCCGCCGGCTCCAGGGTTGCTGGTAATGGCATCGATCAACACAAGCTCCCCAGCGTAAGCCAAGTCTCGTTTGTTGAGCCAAGCTTCGATCGATGAGCGGAGTGAAATAACGCCCGCCGTTGCCGAAAGAGGTTCTTCGTGATCGGCGACCTTGAACGCATTGGTTAGCGCAACGACAAAGTCACCTTTCTGGCCGACGGGATCGGTGGTCAGCTCAAAGTAATCCGGAGTGCCGCGATCAATTTTTAGCAGTGCCATTTGCGAGACGCGATTGCGATTCAAGATCGTCGCCGGATGAGAAACGCCATCACTGGTCACGACTCGAACTTCACGTCCGTCCAGAAACACGCCCTGTGTCGTGATGATTTTGCCATCTTCACTGACGATGATGCCAGTGGCAAATCCATCGACGCGCCCCGCACCGGCGCCAAAGACTTTTACCATTTTTGGTTGAGCCATGTCGACAAGCGTTTGGAAGAATCCGGCCTGTTTCGAATCACGCTTCGCAGGTTTCGGATTGACTTGCTGCGCGAACGCTGGCGTTGCGAGAAAGCAAAACGCGGCCAAGATTGTGAGGCTCGTCTTCATTGCTTGTCCTCCTCGGACGCTTCGCCGCTGTCCGATTCTTCTGCATCCGGCTGTTTCTCATCAGGCTCTGCTTCAACTTCTTGTTTCGGAAGTTCATCGAAGATTGAGTCGTCGATTTCTTCGTTCCAATCGTATTCGACAGTCGTGATCCTGTGAGTCACCTTCTCTTTCAAGCCGCTGACCAACAGCCTCGTTTTCGGGATCGCCAAACCGTGGCTCCATTCGAAATCCTCGAATAGAACGCCGCCTTCGTTTGAGCAATCGCGACTGGCAGCAATCTTTCGCAACGTTTTTGCCGTTTCGCATTCGCCGTATTCACGGTTCACTTCGATCCAAACGAATGTTGCATCTTCATCTTCGTCTTCGACCCGCATGCGCCACGATACTGCGTTAGTCGTTCGGTCGCTGCCATCAATCGACATGGTTCCCAAAGCCGCGAAGGAAGCTTTTTGTAGCGGGGCTGCGATGCCGAAAGCTGCCATTAACCCTGGCGTGGTTTTGGCTTCGACGGCCGTCAATTGCACGAATTCTTTTTCCTGCTTCTCATAGAAAGATTTGCCATCGAACAGGAAATGGTGCGGTTCATCCCCCGCAACGCCCAAAGCAAACCGCCCGTCATGGAATACGATCAAAGTGTGGGTGCCGATGTATTTCTTGCCGTCCTTGGTGATTTGGTTGACGGTTGATTTGATTTTCCATGCGCCGGACTTCGCTTCGTCAGTCACATGTTGTTTTCGCCATTCGTCCAACACAAGCGCGGCATACTTTCGATTGATCTCTGGATGTCGAACTTCTCCTGGAGGAGCTGAAAGTAACTCGATCATCGCGTTCTGTTGTTTTTCTTGGTTTTTTTCTTCAGGCGTTTTGTCCTTATTCGGCTTACCGCCTTTCTTTTTCTTTTTTGGCTTCGAGTACGGCAGACCGTATGCTCGGACGCAAATCGACTTCTCGACGCCTTCCTTATCGCGAATCTTTAGCGACACCGGCCAGTCTTCAGGAATCGTACAGATCAGGTTGGTGAACTGGTTGGCAGTTTTGATTTCTTGGCCTTCGAATTCAAGCAACTCATCGCCAAGCTTCAATCCGGCTTCGGCGACCGGAGCATCCAGATTCAGATCAGAGCAAACGACTTTGCCGTCACGATTGGCGAAGTTCGCATCAAGCGTCGCGTGTTCCACCAGTTTCGTGGCCAGCAATTCTGGAATAAAGTTGCGAATCTGATTCGAAGAAATCGCATACCCCAATCCAACGTTGACTCGTCCGCGATCCTGAAAACTTCCGCGTCCGTTGATGCCGATGACTTCACCCTGAAAGTTGAACAGCGGTCCTCCCGAGTTTCCCGGGTTGATCGAACTGTCGACTTGGATGCAATTGCCGTACTCCAGCTGATTCTGGCCGGCACCTGGTTGGTAGCGGTTGACGCCACTGACAATGCCAAGCGTCACGGTCGGTGATTGATCCTCTGAAAGGATGAAAGGGTTTCCCATTGCGAGTGCCCAATCACCAACGCGAACCGTGTCTGAATCACCCAACGGCGTCCACGGGAACTTGTCGCGGCCTTCCATCTGAATGATTGAAACGTCGCCGCCGGGATCGGTGCCAATCAACTTCCATTTGTACATTTGGCCATCAGAGATTCCACCCCAGCCCTCGACACCGGCGCCTGTGATGACGTGGTGGTTCGTGAGTGCGATTCCCGACGGGTGAATGATCACGCCGGAGCCGCCGCCCGATCGGTCGCTTCCATAGATGGCGATGACGGAACCAATGACACGATCGATCGCTTTGATGCGTTTCTGTTCCAGTTCCAAAACAGCCTGCATCTGGTCGTCGGAAAGTTCTTCGGCTTTAGCTGTTGCGCAAACTGAAACAGCCAAAACAAAAAGAACCAGAACAGTTCGGGAAAATTTCATCGCCACTCCGGAAGTTATTCAGTTTTAAGGAAACGTGCTCGCGCCCAGTTGGCGTGGTCGGCCAGATCAAATTGCTCACCCGGATCGACCACCAACGCGACTTGGCTGATGCCGGTGATGTCGACGTCGATCTCAACCGACGGTTCACCACCACGAATGCGTTGCGACCACAACGTGATGCCGTCACCCTCAACACGCATTTCACAGTCGCCTCGTCCATCCGTTTCGGCGTCGATGCCCACGGTTGCCAGAAAACGGCCAAAGTCTTTCGTGTTTTCAAAAACCAGACGGGAAAATGAAGATGTCCCGATGCCATTTTCGAACGTTTGAATCTGTATCGCCTTGTCAGAATCCGGCGACGCTCCGAGCAACCGAATTGGATTCCCTTCAACGCTCAGGTTACGACGCCATTGCCGTTGGACACTAAACTGAGGCTGCTGTCGGACTTCAACGGGATTCAAAGAAGACAGAAAAGCGATACTGTCGGAATCAATATCCAATCGGACAAGGCTCTCTCTCGCGATACGGACGGTTTGCTTTCCGGTCAAAGTTAGCGTTACGGAAGTTGCATCGACGGAAGTCAACACGCCTCGAATGGACGAGCCATCGGTGAGAGAAAGCGTTGCGAATGTTCCCTGCGGTGGGTTGAGCCCCAAATCTGCAATGACGACCGCTGCAACTTTCTCACGTTTGATTGGGCGAGACTTTCCGCCGAAGTTCAAATGCAGGTGAGTCGTATCCAACGATTCCAAAACTCCCGCGGCTCGTGAAAGTGAATCGCTTCGGTCAACGATCACAGTGTCTTCGTCCGTCGCCGGTTGAGCGATGGCTTCCTGAATCAAATTACTGCTGCGAAAAACGATCGCTCGGATCGATTGAATTGAAATTGAATCAACTTGTGATTCGCTAGGTTGGAAGGTGGCTGTTTCTCCATCGATCATTGGAGACAACACAAACAGCTGGCCTCCATCTACCAGTTTTAATTCGACCGCGTTCTCCATCGGTGAGTTCGATTTTCGTTTGGTTGCAATCGAAAGAACCTGCGCGATGTTGATTCCATCGAATCCTTCTCCGACAAGCAATCCATCGGCATCGACGCTTTGTAAAACACCCGTCAGCGTTTTTCCGGAAATAGTCTCCACTGCCACTTCATCCGCGAAACATTGGTTGCCCAGAAGGAGTAAAGCAGTAAGCAGCAAGATAAATGTGGTAGGTCGATTGTGCATGGTTTCCGAATTTGAGTTGCAGCGGGCCTAAGCTTGCATTCCATTAAACCATATTTGGACTCGCAGGTGCCGTAAAGAAACGGGCTTTCTGAGATCGTGTATAATTGCAAAAAATCAAAACCGGGAGACAGTTTTGGATAGCAAGCAAACGCCAGAGGAAGAGAAACTCAATCCGGGCCACACGCAAGTCCGCGGCTTGCTCCGATTCGTCGGACCCGCTTTACTCTGTGTGGGCTTGTTGTTTATGGCGATCGGTCTGATCGACTTCTTCTCTGCTTTTGGAGGTTCAGGCCCGCCAACCAAATTCTGGTGCTTTTTCGTCGGGATGCCGTTCACGTTCTTTGGGCTTTCGATCACCAATATGGCCTACATGGGAGCATTCTTTCGTTACGTCTCAGCAGAGAACGCTCCGGTCGCCAAAGACAGTTTCAACTATATGGCCGCTGGAACCAAAGAAGGCGTGCGCGACATTGCCAGCGCAGTTCGTGAAGGCATCGTCGGTCAAGCGGCTGATGAGGTTCGTTGTGGAAGCTGCAATCAAACCAATGACTGCGGCGCCAAGTTCTGCGATGCTTGTGGAGTCGCAATGTCCAGCGAAAAAGATTGCTCGGATTGTGAAGCCCCGAACGACTCGATGCAAAGTTCTGTGATTTCTGTGGCAGTCCGTTTTAAGTTTCGTGCTCTGTCGCAAAGCATCGTGCGAACGCTTAAAGGATTCGACGTGGTGGAATCAGCGCATTGGCGGTGAGGATTCCTCCAACGAGCGATACTGCAACGATGATCATCTGGAACGCGAAGTCGATACCAGCGATTGTGTCATTGTCAAGAAATGCCGTCAGCGAACGATAGCCCAAAGAGCCTGGTACCAACGCTAGGATACCCGGCGTCAATGTAACAAGCGCTGGACGATCTCGAAGTCGAGCGTAGAGATTGCTTCCGCAACCGACAGCAAGCGCTCCTAGGGCGGCACCAACTTCGATGCCCCAAAGGTTGCCGCCCAAGAGGCTTGCTGCGAAACCCGCGATCGAAACGATGAGGATCGCCGGCCACTGTCGCCAACGAGCGCAAAAGATGATCGCGAACATGATTGGAGCGATCAGGATCGCAATCCATGGCCACAATGGATCGCTTTGCCAGTCGCCCAGCTCAGGAATATTTCGCCAACCCACCGCGACTCGCCAGCCGACCGCCACGCCGACGGTGATCGTCAGCAAGTTGACGCATGCCCCTGCCAAACGGGCGACGCCCGCGGATAGATGTCCAACAGCCAACTCGTTTAACGCCAACGTTAACTTGAGTCCCGGAACAAGGACGATCAACGCAGCCAAGGTTACAAGTCGATCATCGATTGGCGTGATAAAATTCGCAATCGCCAACGCGCTTACTGCCGCTACGAATCCAGCGATTGGCTCAAGGAGACCTTGGTCCCATTGAAGTTTTTCTGGCAGGATCTCGAGCAATGCAACGACCAAACCCAGTATTGCCGCCGATACGATCTCTGCAGGAGTCCCCTTGAAGAAAACCGCAACGGCGCCGCAAGAAATAGCACAAGCGACAACCGTTAACCACCGCGGAAACGACGGACCTGAAGCCGCAATGCTTTCCAGTTCCTCGCTGGCTTGGCGGAGCGTAATCTTTTCGGCTTCAAGTTGTTCGAGCGTTTCATCGAAGCGAATCAGCTTGTCCACTTCGACAGCGCCGGCGTCGATTCTTCGCAGGTAGGAGGTTTCTCCACTTTCGTCGGTAATCGACAACAGAAGCGAAGTTGGCGTGTAGAGACAGTTTCCTTCAACGCCTAGGCTCGCTGCGATTTTCGCAAGCACGCGCTCCAAGCGATGCGAAGGAGTCCCATGGCGATGCAAAACTTCGCCAACTTGAATCAGAAAACCGTGTATCGGTTCAAGCTTCGACGAGTCGCTATTTGTGGATTTTTTTGATGTCACAAAGGTTGCTTTCTAGCCAACGCGTTTTGATGGGGAGTTCTTGTCTAAGGGCAACGTGGCGGCGAAGAAAGTTCGAGATGATAGTCCAACTTGGGCACTTTAACGAGACATTGACTGGACAATTATGTTCATGCTGAGGCGAAAAGAATGGCGATTCAGCTTTGCCGATTTAAAAGAATGCTTTTCGGTATCACAGAGGTAGAGAATCGCGATTCCCTAAATCCTTGCCACAGTAGCCGTAGCGATCGTTTTATTTGGTTTGTCAGCGACCGGATTCGCGCAGACGATCGTTGCCGAGCTAAACGGAAGCAGTTCACTAATGCACGTTTGGAGCTTTTAGTGACGCGGGTGCCGTTGACGTTTCCTCAGGTGATATTGAAATCGACGTTTCAGGTTTTGGCGGCTACACCTTCAACAATGGACAATTCGCGACGAGGGAGTTGAACAAAGTCAAAACAGTGATCGATGCGGCGATCGCAAATGACGTCTACGTGATCGTCGACTAGGCTGTCGGGGAACCCAGTTTGGCTCCTAGGCCTGCTCACAGATCAACATCGTTGAATCGGCAGCGTGTCGGACGTGGAATCCGATTCCAGATTCGCTCATTCGCAATGCCGTCGCAAACGCTCCTTCGCCGAAATTGGTTTCCAAAACGACCTCTACGGAATCGCCCAGAAACCATTTCCAAACGGCGTCATTTCGCCAAAAGTAGAACGCGCGGTCAGTCAATTGATGTGGCCGAGTCGTGTAGTACCCACCCAGAGGTTCACTCAAGTCTGCAACCGAACCGTCCAGTTTCATCTCGACGCAGCGTTGTGGCTGGCTTGAAACATTAGCCATTTGGATGGAGAAGAATCTTTCGCCAACCGAAAAACTATGCCCATGGGAGCGCCAGGACTTCTCAATCTTATCGTTTTTGAAAAGCTGAGTTCTAAACTCTCCGTACCCCTGATCTCCAATCAAGAATCCGCCTTTGCCTAACGAAACACTATGCCCGCCAGCAGAATGTTCGCTTTGCCAAACCAATTCGCCTGAAGTAGCGTCTACGACGTACCGGCGCCCAACTCCCGAACTCACTTCGGCAAGTCGAACCATAACACGGTTTCCGGATTCCAGTAAAAGGTCGTGTCCGAAAGACTTCCAAGTCGTAGGAAACCAGGGTGGAGAGGACTTCGCTTTCCAGCCAGTTTCCGCGCTCATGTACGAAACACCGTCGTATTCAATCTTGTCAACGGGAAGCCGAATGGCCCAAATCAACTCGCCAGTCATCGAAACCTTTACCAAACGCGACGACAGATCGTGCTCTGGAGATTGCTTACTCGTATTGTTGACGCCTCGGTTGACGCAGAGATAAATCGCGTCGCCAGTCACAAGTGCAGAGCCAATTTCTTCGTCAGGAAACGGATCAAAATCATGCAAGCCACTCAAACTCAGTGATCGCTCAAGTTTTCCGCTGGGGCCAATGGCAAGTAGCGTCTGCTTTCCAAAAAGCCATTTAAGGCTCGACGAGTCTTGTCGATGGGATGCAGATTCATGACGCGAAATGTCAGCGAAATCAACTCGGTGATCTATCATTTGAAGAGTGGCACTGACTCCATCAATTCCTGTTGACGTAACCTCGAAGAAATTCGGTCGACGTCGGATACTGATGAATTGGTGCGGATTCCAGGCAGATGTCCTACGAGTTCCTTCAGGTAGCGAAATGGAGAGTGGGTTCATTTGTGTGGCCTGAGCTTCGAGTCAAAGAGCCTGGTTTTTCTTGACCTTGAAAATGAAATATTTCATGAGCGGACACGCCAACCAGCCAGGAGGAGTCGACCTCGTTTCGTCATTGGGGTTTGCGTTCATGATTTGTCCACATTGTTTGACCGTTACGGATCAGGCGATCGCTGCTTAAAGTGTATCCATTAGGATGCCCCAGGAAAAACTTGAGGCCGGCAATCGCGAATTAACTGGAGAACAGTTCGTTCACAATTCATTTGAGCTTGATATTTGAAACTGTCGCGTTTACGGCTCTCACCAGAAATCGGGAAACAAATAGATCTGTTTGAACCCGCCATCCAATAATTCTTCAGGTGTCGATCCTTCAATCTCTATTCGAATCAATTCAAAATAGTGCCCAAGGTTTTCTATTTTCAAATTCCTGGACGGCCCTGATTCGCCGCCGTCGTCGAGCCAGCAGATAGATCCATCGACGAAACACACGCCAATTCCTGGCCCAATCGGAATCACGTTGGGATTTGAAAAGTGATCATGGTAAAGGTCGAAGTCGTAAGTTCGCCAGTCGTAGTCATGTAAGTCTTTGCGTGACTCGTAATCTTTCGCGATATCCTTCGTATCGTGCATTTCATTGAGGACGTAGTAAGACCATCCGTTTGAATTTTCCAACCAGGCTCGGACGGATTTATGAAGCGGCATTCCCAGTGTTCGCTCCAACGCGTTTATCTGCTGTGCGGTTGCAGGCTCGTTGTAATGGTGATCGAGATTGGGAACTTTCTTTTTGATCGCCAGTTGCAGGCGATCAAGAATATCTTTCATCTGAGCAAACTCAACAGGATCATGATTTGAAAGAACCTGATCTAATTCAAAAGTCCACCCAGTATCAAAGCTCCCCATGATTCGGACTTCTACACCTGGAAGCAAGTTCCGAATCTCATTTAGACGTTGTGCGTCAATTCCGCGATGGCAAAGCGTTAGCAGTTTCAGCTCAGGCATGTCTACCAACGCTTCCGGTTGAAGATTGCAATTCGCACCGCTGATCACCAACTCCTCGACCGAACTCAGTTCACATAGCGACGGCATCCAACTTTGCGGGATTTCCACATCTCGCAGTACGATTCTGCGCAGGCCACGCCAATGCCGAAAAAACATCGGTGCATCCTGCTGCAGCAAGGGTTGATTATCAAAATAGCTTTTGAAAAAACGAATCGTGTGGATTTCATGAACCGCGCGATTTTTCGCAATGCGTCGCAACTCATGCGTTGACAAGGTGCTCAAGAAATCAACCTCGTAAATCGTTGGCTTGGTATTGGCCAGTAGCCGATCCAACCAGTTTGCCGGCTCACTTTTGGACGCAACATAGCGCAAGCCCGGTTCGTAGGACTTTTCAATGCTCACAAATGACTCTACGAGTGCGTCTCGCCCAGTGTCCCTCAGGTAAGTGACAGTCGCAATCGCTACGGACAGCAATGTCAACATCACCAGTAGCAGCTTCAATTTAAACTGGATTCGGATTCGGATCGCGTGGGCTCTTTGGGGTTAGACAAACTTCTTGGTGGCCGCTCATTCAAATCGAACGGTACTTGAAGGCACGCACTCCTGTATTTCAGTTCGTAGACTGACTCACCGGAAAATCGTCAAGCGTTAAGCAAGGACAATCAGGATCTGAAAAATTGAAATCACAATCTTGATAAATGCTCAAAGTTTTTCCGAGCAGTTCCTCCAATCCATTTGCAATAACTGCAATGCCACCTACGGTCGGTCGCCAGCCAAGGATCTGCCCGACTTTTCCTGACGCCCCAGGTAGCATGTCGATGCAAACGCATCGTGCGTCATACCCAAACGATATCGGGATCAAACCGTCGTGCCAATTTTTCGAACCGTTGATACGTTTACAGCCAATGAACTCGTTGAGCCCATGGTAGACATCGTACGATGTTGCAAAATCCGATTCGCGGACGATTTCGGCAACATCAATAAACGCTTCGAACGCGATCATTCCATTTGATTTGAAACTGGAGTCTGCCTCCCCGTTTGCGAATGAAAGCAGCTCGATTAATGATGCAGGGACAACATCGTGTGCCGAGCGTAAAGCTTCAAGCTGTTCGCTGCCAGCAGGCTGGTTCAGCGGCGATTGTGTAATTCGCGAGAGTTGATTGGCGAGTTCTGCGAGCATGGAAATAGAAATTATGACAAACCATCTTAATGTCAATTTCGTTTAGGCTCCACGTGTCCCAATGGAATCTCGCTTTCGTCTGCGAGTTCCTGGAAAAAGACGTAGGCGAAACTCAAGTAACAAAAAGATTCAGGAAACTCTGTCCCCGAAAACTGACAACGAACCAACTTCTCAACTTGGTCGCGATTCAAAATAAAGTCAGAGCGAATCGTTCCTTCGGCTCCGTTGGCGCTGTCCCAATATTCCAAGTATTCGCCAGGTTGCTTTCCAAGCAATCCGACCAAATTGTTGGCGTTAAGTTTGGCAGTCCAAGCGAGAGTCTCATCAATGAAGATTTGACAAATCTCAAGCGACCGTCGAGTTTTCAAAAAACGCGGAAGTCGCGGCGTTCCGCAGTAATATATGTTCTCGACATGGTCGATAATTACGAGCGTTTGAGAATCGTCCTCAGAAAACAATCGCTCCAGAACAGATTCTGCTGAGGGTGTTATGGCGGTTTTGTTGTGCCAAACGTTCCAGAAATTCCAACCTCGCAAAAAATACCCCTCTTGACTGACAAGCGGTAATTGCGATTCCCGAATGGCGCTGTGGCCCAAGTAGGGTGGCCGTTGTTCGATCTCGTGCAGAGTGGCTTCCAGTGCGTCGACCTGTTTCTGATATTGTCCGCCGTGCGTGCCAAGCTTGGCAATGTGTTGCCGTATTTCTTCAGGCTCAAGCCACTCATGTAGACGGCTTGCCCATCGTGTTATCCAGTCCGATTCCATCGTGTTCGTTTCCTGTAATTGGAGTTTGACCCTGAGCTTTGGTTTGATCCAGACCTTGTCACTCAACTTGGCTTTGGTCGTCCTGCTCTACCTGCCTCAGTTCAAAGCCAAGACTTTCTACTTTCGTTCGAATTTCCTGTACTGTAGTTTCTCCCATGTTGCGAATCGAAAGCAGCTGTTCTTCGTCTCTCTCGATCAAATCACGAACGGTTTCAACTTCACCGTATATCAAGCAATTGGTTGCCCTTAACGAAAGATCGAGTTGCTCAATTTTCCTGTCGAGCTGCGATTGAATGTGTCGATGTTGCAGGTGTAAAACCCCGACTGCAACGAGTAACGTTACGATCAGAATATGCGAGATGCGAAATTGAAGTTTCATATGGAGGAATCTGTTTCAGTCGCTGAAGTGCCCTAAGCCGTTGTCTTAATAAAGTCAGGAAGGCGACCGAACCTGGGCATCGCTCCAGCTGCTTCAATGTTTGAAACAATCGTTCTCAACAAGTGTTCAACACCAATTGCTTTCACACCGCTAATGCAGTGTTCATCGTCACGTGAAAAGATCTGTCCCACCTTGCCTTTTGTCGAAGGAGACGGATCAAGGTAGACAATATCTGAGCAGCAATTGAATTCGGCAATCGGAATCCAGTCGGGGCTCCACGAGTGTTCCTGCTTCAGGAACGGAGCCCAATGTGGAACGACTCGCTGCTCAACGGTCTCTGCTACGTCCAGCGATATCGAATAGCACTTCATCATGGTATCCAAACTGCAAAAATTGAATCCTGCACAAGCTCCCGCCGAAAGTGAACTTTCGCCATTGAAGACCGTCAGCATTTCTCGAACTGCATCAGGCAGTTCCCAGCCGTACTTGCTTTCGAATTTCTGAATTGCCTTGAGTTTTAGTGGCGGATTGAAGTGGATTCCCAGTTCTGGCTGGGACTCAATTCGAATTCGAAATTGTTTGATAAGTGCAGACATGAGCAGTCTAATATACCATTGCAACGACCGCCTCTGCAGCATCAACAAAGGCAAATTCATCAGGTAGTCCAATGGCTGTTTATCTTGTCTATCGAAATCCGCATGAGTCTCCGCTCGGACGTAAGATCGTCAAGTTTCGTGACAAGACTCTGTTGCGTTGGTTTCAACGAAACTGGCTGCTGTTTTCGGATTTAAGTGACGGTCAGAAAGCTGAATTTGAAGCTAACAGTCTGCATTTAATCGAAAGAAGCGAAGAGATTTTTGGCAGCTACCTCGAAGGCTTCGAAGCGATTTGGAATGCGATGCTGCGACGTGGCGAGCCCCCTGAAACCGAAAGGCAACTGACTCGCTGGCTACGCACGATCAAGCATCCCAAAATCCACGTCGCCGGTGGCGGGCATGCTTGGCAAGCAGAAATTGACGCGTGCGAAATTGCATTTGTTGCCATCATGTTCGACGACCAGCACGCTGACGCACATCCGCAGCGAACAACTTATTTGCTGCATCGAAAGCAGCGATTACCTACCAAGGTTGATCCGGAACCCAGGCGATTTGTCTGGCGAGGCGGCGGCCGGGGAATTGGAAGAAAGGGAAAGCAACCGGGCTCTGTTTTTGCCGTCGTTATGACAATCGAAGACAATGCGTTTCTTACACCACCGTTTGCATTGCATCGTTTTGCTGGCGTGCGACTGCCAGGATTCGTTGACTACTTGAAGGGAAAACAGCCTCAGCGAAAGCCAAGCGGTCATCGCTACGACGATCCAGGTTGTTGGCCTAAAGAGCTGGAGATGCTGCGTTGGTTTGCAATCAGCAGTAGGCCCCGATCCAGCTTCAAAAGTGTGCTCCTTGAAATGTTGGCCAATCACCCGCAATCTTATTCGGATCTTTACGGCGGTTTGATGATGGGGGATTCGGACTCTTGCCATACGAACATGGAGTTGGTTCGGCGGGAGATCGAAGTCCGTGAAGAAAGAGTGAATGAGCGACAAGCCAAACGCAAGAAAGAGTACGAGTCGATCCACCATCCAGACTTCCTGCAGTGCAGCCCGCACTTTGCGAAAGTCGGTTTTCGCAATGAGACCATACGCCTATCGCGCGGCCCGTCACAGTGGGACAATCGCAACGAGGCAATCTACTTTTTTGATGATCTATGGGCCGCATCGCATCCGAATCTGGCGCAAAGCTTGCTGCATTCTGGCTGTGAAGGAATGTCGGCGTTCAAGATTCCCAATCGCAGTTGGCAGTAGATTGCAATCAACAGTTCCCAACTCATCCCTCTTCCGAGAACAAAGTGCTAGAAACCAAAACAGGAAAACGACGTTGGGTGCGATTTTCGCTGAGAACGTTTCTTATCGTGCTCACTGCCGCGTGCATCGGATTGACGTGGCTGTCAATG
>CALLUY010000021.1 GCA_938010615.1 uncultured Pirellulaceae bacterium
CCATCAGCACCGCAACAGGCAAAGTCGTTGCGACCACGATGCTGGCTCGGATGTGCAACAGGAAGAGTACAATCACCACGATCGTGATGGCAATCTCCTGAGCGAGTGCTTCGGTCAAGGTTGCAACCGTTTCATCGACCAGCTGCGTCCGGTCGTAGATGCCTTTGATTTTGATGCCGCCGAGTTCTGACTCCAATGAACCGATACGATCTTTGACTCGCTCGATGACCTGTCGCGGATTCTCGCCGTAGCGCATCACGACGACGCCACCGACGGCTTCGCTTCCGTTCCAGTCCAAGGCACCGCGACGGAATGCGGGGCCAAGCTGCACCGCCGCAAGATCGCGAATCGTGATCGGCAAATTGTCTTTGGTTGCTACGACCGTTTGTTCAATCTGTTCGATCGTTTCGGCTTGGGTTTTTCCGGCTCCGATGAATCCGATGCCGCGAACCAGATATTCCATGCCGCTGGACTCGATCGTTTTCGCGCCGACGTCAATGTTGGAATCGCGAACGGATTTGAGGACTTTACCAAGCGTCAATTCATGCAGACGTAGCTTGTCGGGATCAATCTCGATTTGATATTGCTTGACGTAGCCGCCGATCGACGCGACTTCGGCAACGCCATCAACGGATTGCAAAGCGTATTTGACGATGTAATCTTGCTTGCTACGGACTTCGGCCAAGTCCATGCCATGCGGCGGGTCGAGCACGTAGTAGTAGATTTGACCAAGTGCCGTCGCGTCGGGAGCGAGAACGGGACTGGTTCCCTCGGGCAGTTGATTGCCGACGGTCGAAAGCTGTTCCGAGACGCGCGAACGTGCCCAGTAGAAGTCAATGTTGTCCGCAAAGGTGACTTGGACAAAGCTGAACCCGAACATGCTTTTGCCGCGCACGCTCTCCGCACCCGCGACCGATTGAAGAGCCACCGACAGCGGATACGTGATTTGGTCTTCGATGTCTTTGGGACTGCGGCCCGGCCAATCAGTGAGCACGATGACCTGGTTTTCGCTGACGTTGGGAATCGCGTCGATGGGGACGTTGCGAAAGGAGTACCAGCCATACGCAATGACGGCCGCCGTGATGATGAAGACGACCAGTCGCTCGCGAACACAGAAATTGACGATGGACTTGATCACTCGGGAGCCTCCATCTGTGGAAGCTCCATCTGAGGAAGATCCATTTGCGGCAGGCTCATTTGGGGCAAGTCGCCGGAATCGTCGGATGAACCTGCTCCCTTTGAACTTTCCGATTTACCACTGTGATACTTTTCGAGAATCGCAAGGTTCTTTTGTGGATCTTCCAGGAGTCCTTTTCGGCAACCTTCGCAGCAGATCATCACCGGAGTGCCTTCGACATCGACTTTGATCGGCGTGCCCATTCCCATCGTGCCAAGCTTGACCTCCGTCACGGGACAGATGACTTGCTCTTCCGCCAGTTTGCGATCTTCGGCGGAAAGCGACGCAAAGGATTCTTCGATCTCCTTGGCCTCGGCGGAATCTTTGGCAATCTGCGACTCGTTTTTTGGAGCCGCACGATTGGGGTCGATCAGCGAAACTTTGCCTTGAATGTTAAAGGTCGAGTCCAACATGAACACGCCCGAAGCGACGACTTGTTCGCCCGGTTTGATGCCCGATGCGATCGAAACCTTGTCCTTCATGATCTCCGCGACTTCGACTTTACGAAACTCGAACCGGCCCGGTTCCGTTTCGACGTAGGCGACGCTGTTGGCTCCGTTCATCAACACGGATTCGCGCGGGACGATCACCAATTGCTCGGCAATGCCTCGTGACGATTGAATTTTTGCTTTTCCAAAATCGCCGATTCGAATCAAGCCCGCATCGTTGGGAATGACAACGCGAACTTTCACCGTTTGAGTTTTTGCATCCACCATCGGGTCAATGAAGGAGACTGTGCCTTCAAATGTCTTGCCGACTTGAGACTGGATCGAGACGCTGACGGATTGGCCAAGTTTCAGATTCATCGCATCAGCGGGGTACATTTCCAGCATCAACCAGACTTTGGAAAGATCCGCGATCTTGAGGATCGGCATTCCCGTTTTGACGTACTTGCCTTCGACGACCATCTTTTCAACGACCGTGCCAGATGCGGGCGCGTAGATTTTAATTCGGCTGTTCGGTTGACCACTAGCCTCGATGGAATCAACTTGCGATTCGGGAAGGCCTAATTCGACCAGTCGTCGTCGGGCGCTTTGGTAGAGCCGTTGATTGGAACGGTTCACGCGATCGTTGGACGAAGCCCGGCTGGCCGATTGTTTGGCTTGCAGCAAACCGACTTGGTCTGCATAAAGGTCGGGCGAATAGATGACGGCCAGTTCATCGCCTTTTCGAATCGTGGCTCCCGTGTAGTCAACCATCAGGTCTTCGATCCGGCCATCGACATAGGCGGAAACGGTGGCCTCGGTCGTTTCGTCATACGCGATGCGGCCAAGGACCTCGGTTTCGTTGGCGACCTGCATGTTCAGAGCCGCAACGGTTTTGATGTTGGCCAAGCGGCGGGCTGTTGGATCAATCGTGACGCCAAACAGATCTTTCGGGTCGCCCTGCGATTCGATTTCCTGTAGCTCCATTCCGCAAACGGGACATCGGCCGGGCGCTTTGACAAAAACGCACAGCATCGAGCAGGCGAAAAGCGAGTCTTCTTCGACCGCTTCGTTCGTCGCAGAAGATTTCGCGTCGTTGAACCAGTCGTAGTTCTTTTGGGCATATCCAAACAGGAATACCAAACCAACAATCGCAGCGATCGCCAAAATCGGCTGGGCAAACAGGTTGAACCAGTACGCAACGATTCGAATCGCGCGATCCCAGAATCCGTGACGGGGAGCATTGGTTGATGCTGTTGTAGGGTTAGTTGTATTTTCTTCTTCGCTCATGACTTGCCTTACGAACTGTTGGCTTTTGTTGAAAAGCGCAGCAGGTTTCAGATTTCGCAATTGGGATTGGGAGAATAGCGCGGGCTCAGCCTGCAAGCAGGCCAATCAATCAAAATGAGCGCGCAGCTACGTTGTTGAAATCTGGTTCAACACGTAAATCGCGAAAGAAGTACGCAAGTCTGCTGCGAAGAGAGCACAACGCGAGCGGAGAAGGGTTTGGGCAAGCTCAATTTTTGGAGCTCGCACGGATTGGGGAACCCGATTTGAGGTGCCGCACAAATAAGAGCCGGCGACACGACTTCGTTCGTTTCGTTTACCGGAACCGCGGGCAACGGTTCGTCTGACGATTGCTTATGGCCGCACTGGCAATCTTCGCACTTGCAAACTGCCGCATTCGGATTGCAGCAACACGGAGACGTCAACTCTGCTGTTTGGGAACAGCATGATTCCGCGTCATTCCCGCCGCCAGAGTCCCCGACCAAATTTGCAGCACATCGACACTTGGCATCTTTTGCAGGCTCAAACGTCTGGATACCAAACCCCAGCATCGACAGCACAAGAAGTGCGACGACGGCTGTCTTTCGGATTTGGATACTACGGTGCATGCGATGTTCGAGAAGGCTGCGAGATACACCGATTATAGATCAATCAATGGAAATGTGATTACCCTGATTTCGGATTACAGCGACCGGAAACACTGTGGACACCAAGTTTCCTGCAAAATTCGGTCGGATTTATTCGGCAATTCGCGTGGCTGTTCCAGAGATCGGCGTGAGTTCACCAATGCTGCGGACAAGTGAAGCCAGAATCTGGTTGTATTCGGCGATCAGACGTGACTCGGTGATTCGGTACTTCAACAACGCCCGCCAGTTTTCGATCAGCTGAACATAATTCACGTCGCCATTGGTGTACTCTTCGATCGAAAGATCGAGCGTACGCTGAGACTTGGGGATGATGTCTTCCTGGAGCAACTGCAAAGTGTCGGCTGTTCCTTCAGCCTTCGCGACAAGATCAAAGACTTCCTCTGCCACTTCGTCTTTGAGATTTTCGAGTTGGCTTGCCGAGGCGAGGCTGGACTCTTTGGCTTCACAAATCGCTGCCTGAATGCGATCTTTGCGAACCGGCAAATTGAATCCGATTCCAAGCAGCAACGCATCGTCACCATTGGCGACGGGGCTGATTCCATCTGAGGAAGTTGCGATCCAATTCAAACCGACTGTAAAGTCCGGCTTGTTCCGCAAGTTCGCCAAGTGAACTTTCTTTCGCTCACGCCGAATGTTGGCAACCTGAGCCGCCAGTTCGGGCCGAGCAGTAACTGCTTGCGATGTTAGAACGTTCGCATCCAGCGGGCCGAGTGCCGGAGTCAATGGATCGAGAATGTCAAAACTCGATTCGGGGCTCAAATGAACAAGCCTTGCCAATCTCGCTTGATAGGACTTTTCTTTTTGCCGCAAGGCAACAATCTGATTTTCGACTTTTGATTGTTCCACCTGAACGTTCAAAACATCCTGTTGCGACACTGATTGTTTGACTTCGTATTGACGTAAGACGACCTCGCTAATCTGCTCCAGTGATTCAGCATCCTGTTTGGTGATCTCAATTGTTTTGCGGACGAAAAGTAGTTGGTAGCAAGCGATGCGAATCTTTTCCGCAATCTCCAACTGAACGACGTTCAAATTCTGTTCCGCCGCTCGAACGTCCTCTAAAGCGATCGCAGCTCTGGTTGCGAGTCGATCTGCATTGACAACCTTTTGACTCACACCGACTGCAAAAGCTTGCCTACCAGCCGCGGTTTCGACGGGCGACAAATGGGTCGTCGTGTTGACCATTGGGTCCGGCTGCGAAAGCGCTTGCGGAATCCGATGCCGCAATGAGCTGATTCGGTGTTTCGCTGCTGCGATCGCCGGGTTTTGTGCTAGCCCCAACTGCACGTAGTCTTCAATCGAACGGGCTTCTGCGACCACGGCCGTATTCAAAGCCGGCCGAACGTCGGCTGAGATGCATGGACGACTGCTTTCCATCGTGTGCAAAACCGCTTGTGGCGACCGACAGCCCCCCAAACAGCAAAGCGAAATCAAAAGAAAAGTCAGGTCACGCATCCGTATTCCGAGTGCAAGAGTTGCGCACAAATCGACGATTTAATTGATATCGTCCGCACAACCAGGAAGATCTGACGGTCGCTGACTCAATGCCGGTAACCCCGACATCCGTAACATTTTAACAAGCGACCATTGTCCGTTCTGGAATGCGATTTACCAGCAAGAGACTAGCCGACCGCTGAGTACGTTTCCAAAAACCGATCTAATCAATGGCGTCGAGTTGACGTCGCTTTGGAATCAAGAGTCATTATCTTTCGGGGATAGCAAATAGGGCAGATGCCCTCGCTGTTGACAGGCGATCGTTAAGCAGAAAAAGAATCGGTTTCACTTTTTGGTTCCGTAGCGGTTTGAGAAAACATAATTGAATAAGAGGCAGTTCAACCAAGCAACCTCTCAACGATTAACTCGTCAAATGGGACACCTGAAAATTTGATCGAGTCATACAGCCCGCCGGTACTGAATACGTTGAATTCGATAATCTTGTCGCCGATCAAGTCGACTCCCGCGAGCCAAATTCCGTTTTCATTCAACAGTTTTGCTGCGTACTTCGTCGTGGCCATCGCACCGTCAGACAGCGTGAGCTGATGCGCTGATCCACCCGCATGCAAATTGGCTCGGAAGTCATCGCTGGCTGGGCGGCGTTCGATTCCCGCGATATTTCCGTTAACTTCTAGGATTTCTCCGCCAACAACTACAACCCGTTTGTCGCCGGGATGGTCAGCGTTAACGAACTGCTGAACCACCAGCGTGGTGGAGCCGAAGGTGGATTCTAATTTTTCCGCGATGTCGCTGTCTGATTTGGAAACGCGTATCACGTTCTCACCTCGAGAGCCAAACAGAGGTTTGGCGACGCAATCGGCTGGGGCGTCGTTAACGAAGTCGATTACTTGCTGGAAGTCGGAAGTCACAATCATGGCAGGTCGGAACGGTGGATCGACAGAAACCAGCGAGGACTTACTGGCGAAGTAACGCAAATTCTCCGGTGAATTGACAATGCGAATACCAGTTGCTTTAGCCACGGCACAAAGATGCAAAAACGATTCGTGGACTTGTGTTCGAGCAATGTCGCGGCCCGGATTTGTACGGATCATGACTAGGTCACCAGTCGCAAGATGCTCAATCGAACTGGCCGCTTCGGACTTTACAAATGATTCGACTTGCTCGCTCTGGCAATCAGATGACGGCGGCAGCTTGATCGCCCGTACGAATGCCACTGGGCGGCTCGCAAGAGCGGCAATCGAAAACGCATCGACGTTCAGGAGCCAGACTTCGTGGTTTTGACGCACCATTGCCGCGATCAGTAACGCCGTCGTTTGGCGAAAGCCGATTTCATGCACTCGATTAACAACAACGAAAATGCGCATCGTGTTCTACTTCTTGGGTTTTGCCGGAGCGTCCAATGAACAACCGCTTACTGCGACAAACTTCTGGCGGCCTGCTTCGTCCATCGGTACACCTAAGTGCATGATCCGAGCTCCGGTCTGACCGATTGGATTGACGCAATGGCCAATGACAATGCCGTCTTCGGGGGCAACGTACTTTCGCATCAAATCGCCAAAGATGTTTACTTGCGTGCAAATCAGGTCGTCCTTTTTGACTCTGTCAGTCACTTTGTGAGTCACCCGCATCATCCCGCCGCGCTGAGCGAGTATCCAATAGGATTTTTTGCAAAGAACGGGTGGTCTATGAATGACCAAGTTTTGCTGCTTTGTCGAAACCATGTCGACATGTCGCAAGATTCGACGAAGCCCCTGAAGCGTTCGCTTGATTGGATCACGCTGAAATGTCGCTGGATCACAAATCTCGACGGTAATTGCAGGGATGCCAGCCTCCGCCGCAACGCCACGCAAAGTGTAATCCGACGCGGGGTTATCGACGATTATTTGAGGCTGAAGTAGATAGGCCATTTGCGCAGTCATTGGTTCGCTTAAGTCCGCACGCACGTACAATGAATTCACGCGTCCTTGACTGGCGGTGTGCAAGTCGACAAGGTAGTCGAAATGGCTTGTGATGCGATCGACAAGGTTGTAAGCGTAGACCTGAGAAAGCTTGCCATTTGGTTTACCTGGCATGATGTGATTTAGATCTTGCCCGTCGATAAACTCACGCTGTTCTGCGAGTAATCCGGGCATGTTCGCGACGATGACGCAAACAATTGTGCCGCGAAGCGTTTTCAAATTGATCTTGCTTAGCAACTGATGAATGACGGGTATTCCGTTCAACTCATTCCCATGCAAGGCAGCCGTGATTCCAAATATCGGCCCATCTTTTTTTCCGCGAGCAACGACAACGGGCACTTCAACCGAGCGTCCGATTCCATTTTCGACCAACTCGATAAACAGCTTTGTAAATTCACCCTTGGGCAGCGATTCAATCTCAAGCCGGTCAACACGTTTCACATGCTTAACATTCTCGTAGCCGTTGCTTAGAAGAGAATCGGGCAATGATTGGGATTGGTCATTCAATATGAAATCTCCTCGTTGAAGCGTCGATCCGGATTGATAGAGCTAAAGAGTTTCTTCCGAAATTTGCCTTTTGTGTTGATTAGAGTTTTCGACATGTTGTCGATCGCAACGATGGACATGACTGACTGAAGGTAGCTTTCGATCAAGTCGTCCATTCCAAAGCCAAGCCGGTTGAAGTCGCGACTGTCGACCAGCAGTAGTCTTTCCGGTTGCGTGGTAAACGAACCGTCGGTTTGCTTTACCGAAAGGTTGGTTCCAAGCATGTCCCATGAGTCGTCGCCAGCTTGCAAGTCGGACGTAAGTGGCTTCCGCGCTCGACGTGCGTAAACGGCGACTGGAAAGAATCCATCTGGCCCGGTTCCGACCATGAATCGGATATCGGCAGCATAGAGATTCAGCTTCTTATCCGGCATCGTTCCAATATGAAACAGACGTCCATTCTGGCTTTGCGAGCTCCATTTGGAATTCCCAATCAACGACTGGACGATGTAATGGTCGTAGTTGTGTTCGAGCGCCATAAAAGCTTCAAGCTCTTGCTCACTCGTAATCGTATAAACACCTTGACCCGCGTTGGAGTAAGGGACTTTCACAACCGCGATGCCGCCCATGCGGCTGACCCAAAGTGGCACTTCTTCTTTTGAGACGTCCCAAATCGTTTCCGGCGTGTTGATGTTCAAGCCAGTGTCTAACTGTGAAGCGTTGTAAATGTCGTACGCTTTGGAAGCGACCAGTTTGTTGCGCCCGCCGGCCAAACAAACCAGGACCGGATTGTAGATGAGAGTCTTCGTTAGCGGCGGAATACGATTCCAGGGTTGCTGGGTCACGTAGCGAAATGCAGCACGAATCGGAATCCTCTCTCCGTTGTACAACACATGGAGCACACCTTTTTCATCGAATTCAGCCGTTCGACCGACGTCTTGCTTGTGAAACGGGACCAACCAAACATTGCTATTGGTTAATTCGGCAAGCGTAGCGGCATAGCCAGAATTCTCCATGTGATTCTTGTCATAGAGAACAGCGATGTCGCCCTTGATGCCACTCTTACGAACTTTGACTTGCTTTAGAAACGAATCTCGCAAAAGACGTTCATATCCCGCCATCTCAATCGACTCGTTTACTCGCGGCATCGACTTTTGGCCGGACGGACAGGAGTTCGTTTCGATCACGACGACACTACGATTACCTGTTTCGGATGTCACATGAAACAGGTCACATCCGCCCCAGCGAAAGTACTTCGGAACGGACTGCAATAATGACTTCACCGCTTCGGAACGGACTTCTGGGTGGAGGTGGCAAAACCGAGACGCAATTCGGTCGTTTCCCATCTCCATCAGGTTGCGAACCAATGGGTGAATGTGAGCGTTAAGCACGCGTGGATAGAAGTGATTCTCTGGCTCAAATGTGCCGGGAGAAACTAGGTTTGGCTCGGTATGCATTGCATGTGATCTCGGACTATTTTCACAGGTCGTATTGTTGGAATCAAAAGAATACAGATCATGAACGGGTAAAAATAGACCGTCCAAGAGTAATTTCAGAACTCCCATCCAATATCGTCCGTTAGAACGCACTGCAGAGATCTTTGATTCTCCGCAGTGCGGTTTTTCTTAGGTGTCGTGCAAGGATCATCCGCACTTCGACTACTACAGGGATCAGTGGCTCGGAATGTTTGGCTATGCTTACGTGGAAAAGCCGAAGACCGGTCAGTGGCAGAGATTGTCAGAGGTCATGACTCCTCTCGAGTTTCCAAAACCGGACTCACATCACCTCGACCTTTGGGTTAAAACAAACGAATAATTTCTGCTCCGCCAAAATAAATTCCAACATGCCCAACTCACCTATTCGAATCACGAGAGCAAGCGTCATCGATTTGCGCGTTCCGACTTCCGATCAAATGCTCGGTTCGGATCCCTTTCACAAACAGCCCGACTATTCGTCCGCGGTCCTGCATCTTGAGACTGACTCGGGTTTGCGTGGCGTATCGGTTGTGTTCACCGTCGGTGCTGGCACTGATTGGATCTGCTACGGAATCAAAGATCTGTGCCAGTTGATCATCGGTTCCGACTTGGCCGAGTTCACCGCAGCGCCCATCAAGCTTTATCGTCGATTGATTGATCATCATCAATTGCGTTGGCTGCACGATGGCGTTTTTCGGATGGCCGCCGGCGCGATCATCAACGCCATGTTTGATCTGTGGGCCAAGTCGCAAGACAAACCATTGTGGAAGTTGTTGGTTGATCTCGAACCGGAATTCGTCGCCGACTGTATCGACTATCGCAACATCAGTGACGCTTTGACTCGTGATGAAGCGGTCGAGTTGCTCAAGAGTCGCCGAGCCAACGTTGCGCAGCGCGAAACAGAAATGTCGACCCTTGGCCCGAAGGCCTACTGTACCGCTGGCTGGCTTGGACTGACCGACGAAGAAATCCTAGCGACGATTCGTAAACTTCAGGAACAGGGATTTGATTCGTTCAAACTGAAAGTTGGCCGCGACTCAGACGAGGATGTGCGTCGGATCAAGTTCATGCGCGACGCCATTGGGCCTGATTGCAATTTGATGGTCGACGCCAATCAATATTGGGGAGTCTGCGAAGCCAAAGAACATGTCGATCGTTTTCGTCCGTTTGGATTGAAGTGGGTAGAGGAACCGATCGCTCGCGATGATGTGCTTGGTTATGTTGAGCTTTCGGAAACGTTCGCGGATGCTGATTTTGGTTTCGCATGCGGAGAACAGGCTGCCTCGCCAGTGATCTTCAAGCAGTTGATAAAAAGTGGAGCCATCAAATTCTGTCAGATCGATGCGGTGCGAGTCGCCGGCGTTAACGATGTGATGGCGATCATTCTGATGGCGGCGAAGTACGGCGTTCCGATTTGTCCTCATGGTGGCGGAATCGCGCTGTGCAACATGATTCAGCAGTACGGTATGTGGGATCAAATCGCCGTGTCGGGACACTCCGATACGCAACTGGTTGAGTACATTGATTTCTTGCAGGAAGCGGTCTCCCATCCCGTTCAAGTACAGGACGGTTGCTACGTCACTCCAACGGCTCCTGGTTGGGGATTGGAGTTTTTGCCGGACTTCATCGAACGTCATCAATATCCTGACGGCGACGTTTGGAAGAATCGAGCCGCCGACCGAAAGGGCGCCGCGTTCGAAGTCTAGAGCCAGTGTCGGCTCTCTGATTCCGAATAGATGTCTTTTTTCACCGTGTGAAACGCGACTCAGAGGGGTAAATACGCGCACATTCGCAATTTCGCGACCTAATCGCGATGTATAATTCCCTCGGCGAATTCCCCACCGAATCCACCTTCTCTTCTCAAACCTACCTCTGACCCAACGTTCCGCTATGAAACATTCCCGCAACGCATTTACGTTGGTCGAGCTTCTGGTGGTTATCGCGATCATTGGGATTCTGATTGGACTTCTTCTGCCGGCCGTTCAGCAAGTCCGTGAATCTGCCAGGCGAGTGCAATGTGCCAACAACCTTCGACAGCATTCATTGGCAGCGCTCAATCACGAAAGCGCTCATTTGAAAATGGCCAAGAATATCTATACCGTCGATGGTTGGAATCCTTGGGAATGCATGAGTGCTCACTATAAGTTGCTGCCCTTCACTGAACAGAACAACCTCTACTCTCAGTTTGTGCTCGACGGATCCGTTTCGTTTTACGACACCAAGACCGGTCCGATGAACACGAGCGTTGCCCTGTTCACGTGTCCTTCGAGTACCCAGAATGGCCCAACGATGGACGAGGATTATTGGGGCGGTCCCGGCAGCAACTACGGATGGTGTTCGGGATCTTCGGCCCATACCGCGGTTTATAGTGCCGAAGGAATGAATGGGATCATTCACATGAGCAAAGAGCAATCGCTATCTCTTTGTAGTGACGGGACATCCAATACGCTGTTGATCTCGGAACTTATATCGGGAACCGGCGACAGCAGTCAGGCGACGTATCCTTACGATATTTTTTACCTTGGCTCCAACGCACTGTTTGACTCAATGGCCGATCAGGATTTTCCCACGCAGCAAGAGGTCGACGCGATCGGCAAAGCAGCTGAAACTCCGGCCGGTGTCCTGGGGAACAATGGAACGTTGTGGTCTTGGTATTCACCGGCTCACTCAATGTTCAATTCGACCGTTCCACCCAACTGGCAATATCCGTCGGCAGCTGGCATCTGTTGTCCGGGCGGAGGGCACGATGGCTACTACGGTTTTATTCCCGCAAGAAGTTTCCACCCAGCAGGCGTCAATGCCGGAATGGCTGATGGATCGGTTCACTTTGTCTCCAGCGATATCAACCTCCAAGTCTGGCAACAACTTGGGCACATGAGTGACGGCAGCGTCGCCAGCATTGTCGAATAAGAATCGGAGCAACCAGATATGGATCGTTCATTGGCTCATAATATTCTCCGCGTTTGCAGCATGTCATGGGCTGTCTGTGCACTGGTTTTTTGCACCGGATGCAGTGGGAAACCGAAAGAGCGGACCTATCAAATCAAGTCCCAGCCGCAACCGATCGAGAAAGTGATCACGTTGCTAGAGGGTTATCGGGACGGCAAAAATGTCGGAAGCGAAGTCACAGGTCTTCCCGCGCTGATGACCGACATGAAAGAAAAGTCGGCGGACAAAGTCGGAATTGTTCAGGAAGCTTTTGACCAACTCATGGCCGATCGAAAAAATGCAAAGAAGATTGCAGCCGACGCACTGAAGAAACTCGAAGCTCAGTAGTTAGTGTCTGTCTGCAAAGTCGTTTGGCGTTTTGAAACGCGGGTTGAAATCAAAAAAAATTCCTTGAAGAATCGAACCAAATTGATGGTTCGCGCGTTGAATTGTTGTTCCTACACGACAAATCACGCAAAACTTC
>CALLUY010000022.1 GCA_938010615.1 uncultured Pirellulaceae bacterium
GGCAATTAAAGAGGGGGAGTGACGCGCTGCAACCAACGCAAAGCCGTTGACTATGCGGAAGCCGATCAGCGCTTGGCAAAAAGAACCTGTCAAAGCCGCGCGGTACACGCGTCAATTGACTTGGCGAAAGTGCATGTAAATGGCGTGGCAGCCTTGCCGCGCACACACAGCCGCTCGTCGCCAGCAAGTGGAAAGGGGAGTGATGGGTAACTCGAGGCGGGCAACTGAACCAGTCAAAACCGTGACGAACGCCATCGTGGTCGATTTAAGAACCACGCCACTTACAAAAAAATTGAATTAGTGGGTCGATTAGTGGGTCGTTGCCGAGAAGGGGACTGCGCATGAAAAAACCGATATCGAATTTGACATCGGTTTTTATGGGATCAAAAAGTACACCCGGAGGGATTCGAACCCCCAACCCTCGGTTCCGAAGACCGATATTCTATCCAGTTGAACTACGGGTGCTCTTCGATGTGGAATAATAGCCGATTTGAATTCGTCTGAAAAGCCGCAGAAGGTCGCGATTTCTGAGAAGGCTTTAGGCAGCGATTCATGTTGTGGAGGTTGTGAGGTTCGTCCCAATTGGCGCTCGTTTCACCTTTCCCAAGTGTCAAAACCCATGGGAGAATGTAGATTCAAGGGGAGATTTCGCCATTGATCAGGGTCTTTTGAGACGGCAGCCATATAAATGACGGCTTCGGTTCTTCTACTTGTGGTAAAATACGAAGTGAATGTTGGAAATTGAACAAGCTTTGTTTCCACCAAATTCCAGCTACACGGTTCGTGTCCAACCCGCTGGATCAGAGCGACCGCTCAAATCAACAAGGCAAACGAATGACGCAGATTACCCTTCGAGTCCTCGACGGCGCAAACCGTGGTGAGATCTACGAAGACATCTCGCTTCCGATCACGATCGGTCGTGAAGAAGGCAATTCGATTCAGCTCAATGACGAACGCGTCAGCAGAGTTCATTTGCGCATTCAACTGGATCACGAAGATCTTGTGCTCACCGATCTCGATAGCACCAACGGCTCACGCGTCAACAACGAAGAAGTCCAGCTGAAGATTCTTCGATTTGGAGACTTGATCACCGTCGGTCGAAGCACACTAGTTTACGGCTCACGAGAAGAGATTCAGGATCGGTTGAAAAAGTCCGGGCCCAAAACAGGCGCTAGGGCAGTAGAGTCAGGACACGAAAACCTTCCCATCTTTGAGTCGACTCCTCCGAAGCTTCCGGATCGACTGTCGCCCGGGCAGGCGGCGCAGCTTTCGGAAGTTATCGACTACCTGCATCATCACGTCCGCGACATCGTCAGCGATGCGGAAGTTAAGCCTCGCCAGCAATCAATCGAGATCACGGCCGAAATGTGGCAGCAGATCGTCGAAGTTCAAGCTCGACTGGCGGAGTATCTCGATCGAATTGGCCAGCCGTCGAATTAGTTTGACGCTTTGCCGACCTCTATTTGGTGTTGGTTCGAAGTACCGCGTAATACAAACCCGCAACTTGCGCTTCGGGTTGACGAAAAGAGATCCTAAACCGACTCTACCATTTCAACTGGCATCAAATAATTCCAGGCTGGCTGCAGACGAACTTGCTCGCAATAGTCCATGCAGAACATTCGCGGCTCTTCGCGGCAAAGGCACAGAGCCAAAAAGCGATCTTTGCCCATGAATCGAATCGGGCTGACAATGCGTGTCGTTAGCTTTCCTTTGCGGTCGCGATACTTCATTTCGACAACGTAATCGTCGTGAGCGATCATTGCTTTTCGAATGGCTCTGAATTGTTCTGACAGTGCGACCATGATTTCGATTTCGCTAAAAAAATTGTTTTCCCAAGTGACACAACAATCATTGGCGAGGCGGGTGACACGTTAGGTCCACACACCGCCAAAAAAGTTCAAATCGTGAAAATTCCCGTGAAACACGGGAACAATATCGAATCCATGTTGCCAGCATGCCCCAATTACCGGTAGCCTCACATGAGTCGGATAAGGTCGACAAACACAAACCAACTTCCGCAAGGAGAATATAAATGCTCAGCCCATCGATCAACGACGCTCTCAACAAGCAGATCAACGAAGAACTCTTTTCCGCGTATCTCTATCTGGCAATGGCGGCCAAATCGGACGGCATGGGACTGTCCGGATTCGCGAACTGGTTCAAGATGCAATACCAGGAAGAGCTCGCCCACGCAGATCGGTTCTTTAATTATGTCCTTGAGCGTAACGGGGAAATCGACCTCGATGCGATTGGCAAACCAGTCGTCGGCGACGTGACGCCTCTGGAGCTTTTCGAGAAAGGGCTAAGTCACGAACAACACATTACGTCGTGCATCTTCAAACTGAAGGATCTTGCACGTAAAGAATCCGACCACGCTACCGATGTCTTTTTGGAATGGTTCGTCAGCGAACAAGTCGAAGAAGAAGCGACAACTCAAGCTGTCATCGACCAGTTGCGGATGGTTAAGGACAATCCGAGCGGTTTGTTCTTGATCGATCGGGAACTCGCCAGCCGAAAAATGGAAGAAGAGGCGGAAGCGTAGAAATACGGACCAACAACGATACAGTCCGCTCAGACCGGTTTTCTTCACAACGAAGACCAGTTTGAAGCGGATTTTTTTCGTGCTGTCCCGAAGAATTTCTGGTCGTTGGCAAAACAATCGCACAAAATGAATGCCAATCATTATTCCGGACTATTCCCATGGCGAGACTGATCGCCCTCCTAAAATAGTCTCGGGCAAAAACTTGTTTCGACTGGAACTTCGCTATGCAAATCTCTCGCATCAACATCGCAGTTTTCATGCTCGCGATCTGCCTTGCTTTCGCAAGCAACAGCGATTCAACATTGGCGTTTAACTGGCAAGGCGAAGATGACGTGCTTCCCGATGAGCCACTCGATGACGAGAAGAAGCCAGATGAAGTTCAAGATGAAGAACCTGCCATCAGCACGGAGACTTTAAAAACCGACGAACCAAAAATTGATGATCGTTTCTTGCGATTTCAAATGTGGGACGGAACAGTCGTCAGTGGTATCGTCAGCATTGCCGCGATCGATATTGAGACTGAGTTCGGCAGCTTGCAAATCCCAATTGAGCGGCTCGTCGATTTTCGACCAGGCCTCGTCAGTCTTCCTGAACTTCAAACCAAAGTTGATGGACTGGTTGAAAAACTTGGTGATCGCGAGTTCAAGACTCGCGAATCGGCACACCGCGAACTGGTGGCGATGGGACCGATGCTGGCCAACATGCTTTCGAGCCTAGACGATGGCGGCGATGCGGAGCGTAAAAAGCACCTTGTGAAAATCAAGGAAGAAATTGAAGCGATGTTGGAAGAGGAAGACGGTGAAGATTCGGTCAACCCAGACATGATCAGCCGCGGAGACCGTGTTCAAACGCCCGACTTCTCAATCGTCGGAAAGCTTGTTCAGCAAGAGTTCGAAGTCAAAAGTAAAATCGGTGACTTGAGAATTCAACTCTCGGATGTCAAACGAGCTGATCGTGGCATCGTGATGAAATCGCAGTCGCTGCGCAAAACGCTCTCCGTCGCCGGCACGACTTTCTTTCAAAAGAAACCGCTGAGTACAAAAATTCGAGTCAGCAAAGGTGACCGAATTTCGATCACGGCAACAGGCATCGTGCAGTGGACGAACTGGAGTCAAACCGCGTCTCCCGACGGGCTTCCCAATCAAGGTAACTGGAACGGCATCAGCAACGGAGCCCTTGCTGCACGAATCGGAAGCGATGGCTCGGTCATTGGCGTCGGCTCCGACAACACCTTCAAGGCCGAGCGATCCGGCGTTCTGTACCTTGGAATTGCGATGCCAGACAATTACGTCAACAACAAGGGCTATCGCTGGACCGGCAAGTTCAAGGCAAAGATCAAAGTCGCGCCCGCAAATTAGACACTGCCCCACCGATCAAAATACAAACAAGCGGCCACAGAAACTGTGGCCACTTGAGTTGCCTTAAACTCAATACCGTTCAATGAAACGCTTTTGATCGATTATCGTCGTTTAACGTCAGTACCGTTCAATGAAGGTGATGTCACCCTTCTTTTTGGCTTTTCAGTAGGGTCGTTGCAGTTGGGGAGGTGGCATAAGCCTCTGGCTTGTGGACATGCAGAACACAGGCCAGAGGCCTATGCCACCGAGACTTTGGCTTCATT
>CALLUY010000023.1 GCA_938010615.1 uncultured Pirellulaceae bacterium
TACATTGAGTACTACAACAAACATTTCGCTCACCCATTCGCATGGACCTACGCCGGGAAAGTTCTCAACGTTTGAAGAAAATGTGAAACTGAACAAAAATCAAACCTCAAGCTGCAAGAACTCGTTCCCGCGGCACTAGTGAGCTCAGCGAGGGGGGCCGGTGGAATCTCGAACCACGACTTGGGTTTTAAGTTTCGGCAGTTCGTAGTCTTCATCCAAAATCATGCTGAGCATTGCATTCGCCGCTACGGCACCCATTTCGTGGGCGGGCTGCTGGATGGTCGTCAAAGGAGGCGTGAAGAAAGCAGATTCGGCTTGATCATCGAAACCCACGATCGAAACGTCTTGCGGGACCTTGATTCCGCGTCGATAAAGAGACAGTCTGGCACCGAAGGCCATCATGTCATTCGCTGCGAAAATGGCCGTGAATTTGATGTCTCTTTTCAGCAAATTCTCAATCGCTTCAACGCCCGATTGTCCGTCGAATGAGCCTTCGCAAATTAGGTCTTCATCGATATCGATTTTGGCTTCCTCGAGAGCGCGACGATAGCCGGCCTCGCGGCGAATGGCATCCTGATGATCTTTGATCCCGGCGATGTGTGCGATGCGTCGATGTCCCAGATCGATCAAATGCTTGGTGGCGTCATAGCCCCCCTGTACGTTGTCTAGGAATAGGCATCTTCTTTCCCAACGATCAACCTCGCGCCCGACTAGGAAAATAGGCACACGATTTTCTAGGGCAGCAAGGTCTTGCTCTGTAAGGCGACTTCCGACGATGATCAGGCCGTCGACCATCCGCCCCAGCAACGTTTCAGCCGCGACGATTCCGGCTTCAGCTTTCCAACGCCCGTCGGCAAAGATAGGAGAGTATTCCGATGTTGTCAGTCGGGTCAAAATTCCCTGAGCAATCGAATCGTAAAAAGGAGTACCAATGTTCTGCGTCATGACTCCGATCGTGCGAGACTGACCGCTGGCGAGCCCGCGAGCAAAAATGTTGGGCTCAAAATTGAGCTCCTTCATCGCTTTCAAAACTGCTTCCCGCTTCTCCTCGTGGACGGGTGTTGTGTTGTTGATCACGCGCGAAACGGTGCTCTTGGAGACATTCGCTCGTTTCGCAATGTCGGTGATCGTGATGGGTTTTTTGTTCAAGGCGCTAGCGGCAAAACTGATTTGGAATTACTCGTGCGATCAATGTAGCGGCAATTGCAGTATTGAGACACTTGGTGTTGGGAAAGCAATCGCAGGAAATTCTCAAAAATTGATTTCACGGCAGGAGTGGCATTTCGTCCGGTGATTCAATCCAGCGACCATTTTTCGCTACCCAATTCAGCGAAATCACGTATTCTTGATTCTGAAACCGCTTGCAAGAATTCATGATGGATTTATGCCACGGTTTAGATTTGTGCCACGGTTTACTTTCCCTCCGCTATCGAATTGGGCCGAACAATGAACCCATCAATTGTCCGACTTGCAGTCGCTACATTGGTTACTGTTATTTGCAACGTTACAACAGCGTTTGCGCAACCGCCACAACGTTCTGGCTATGACGTCGCGTGGTTTGACGAGTTCGATTCGAATTCACTCGACACCGCAATATGGACAGCGGGAAATACGAATTCGCCAACGAATTTTTCCCAGCAAGACTATTTGCCTGGACAGATCTCGGTGTCCGGAGGAAGCCTACGGATCCTAAGCGAAAACATCGCGTCTCGCGGCTTGCCATATCGCAGTGGGCTCGTCGAAACCAAAGCGTATCAAAAGTATGGTCGTTGGGATGTTAGAGCCAAGCTTCCGACATCGAAAGGTATGTGGCCAGCGATTTGGCTGCTGTCGGATACCGCCGCAGCTCCTTGGCCAAGTGAAGGCGAAATTGACATCATGGAAAATCGTGGGGACGAGCCAAACCTCACCAGCAGCGCATTCCATTACGGGATCAACGACGGAAACAATTTTGAACACAACTTTGTGTACAACGAACAGACATCGGTTCAGGATAGCTCGATCGTAAACTACCACGACAGCTTCCATACATACTCAGTCGAATGGGATCCCAAGCAAATCAGATTTTATGTCGACGACGTTCATCACTACACCGTTCGCGATTCTGATGTCGACGGGTTTCTAACCAACGATGTTGGCGAAATGCGGCTGATTTTGAACACCGCCATTGGCGGAACATTCCTCGACAATCCCGACGGTTCGACCGTTTGGCCTCAGGAATTCGAGATTGACTACGTACACGCTTATACAAAGTCGTCGACGCCACCGGTTTTGACATTCGAAAACGGCGGCTTTGAAGACAACGGTGGCTCGATCGCTCACTGGACAAAATTTGGCGCCAGTCCAATCGGCAACGTCAGCAGCGGAAACGAGTACGTTGACGAAGGTGCGGAGGCTCTGAAGCTTTATGGACAATTCAATGGCACAACAAACTATTCTGGAATTGAGCAGGGGATTTCAGTGACCGCTGGCGACGAAATTGTTGCCTCTGCAAGATCGCTGATTAATTCGGCGGATTCGATTTCGGGATCGAGCAACGTGGTCTACCTCAAAATTGACTACTACAGTGAACTCTACGGACTGTTCGGAACAAGTGAGTACATTTCATCGGATTCAATCGTGATCGCCGATAGTGCGACGCAGAACGATGCTTGGTTGGACAATGAGATCATGTCGGTTGCGCCTGCGGGAGCCGTGGAGGCGAGAATCGCGATCGTGTTTGAACAACCCGCGAACGAGGGTGGAGCCGTCTACGTTGACGATGTCCAGTTCGCGATCGCCGCTGCTCCGATCGTCGCCAACGTCGAATTGAACATTGGGGAGCCGCAACGTTCGGCTGTCGAGTCACTCACCCTTTTCTTCGAAGGAGATGTCGTCTTCGCAAACGGCGCAGTCAACGTTGTGCAGCGCAGCACCCAGACGGAGGAGACGTTTGAAACCGTTGCGACCGTTGTTTCGCGGCAGTTCATCAACAATCAGACGATCGCTACGGTTCAGTTTGCATCTCACGTTCGCAATTCCAACAACGCATTGGTTGATGGGAACTATCAGCTAACTCTGACCGGAGGTCTTGTCACGCGTGGCGGAATCCCAATGGGGCAGGACTATGTTTTCGGTGACACCGCGGCTGATGCGTTCTACTCGTTTTACGGTGATACTGACGGAAATCGGATGATCAACGTTTTTGACTTGCTTGCGTTCCGCCAAAGTTACAACACCGTTTCCGGATCGCCCGGCTACGAATACTTCTTGGACTTTCAGGCTAACGGTTTGATCAATGTGCTTGATTTGCTACCTTTTCGACAGCGATACGCGACTTCGTTGCCATTTGTGTTTGGAAACCTGAGGGCTTCGCGACTAAAGGCAGGGTCAACTCCCGCAAGTAAAGCTGTGGTTACCGGCAACCGCATCCTTGAACGGAATTAAGTAACGCAAGTATTTGTTTGAGATTTGAGGTTCCCTACGCGCGGCACGGTGCCAAGAATAGCAATCTCCACTTCCTGATTGCTCACTTCTCCAAATGAACCGTATCTCAACATCTCGAGGCCGCTTTGCGGAATTCGTCGACAAATTCCGCAAAGGTGAATTTAAGCAGAAGGACAAGGACGAGGAAGACTCCGACGAAGATCAGCCCAAATCTGACGATCCGGCTGCCAAGAAAGAGAAGAAGCAGAAACGTCGCGGCTATCTGAAGGTTTACATTCGTCAGCTGTGGCCGCACTGGAAGATGGTCCTGCTGCTGATTTGTTTGGCCGTGACCGTCGCCGTGTTGGAAATCGCGTCGCCGCTATTCGGTCGCTACATCATCGATGAAATTCTATTGGCCGATCGACCCGACGCCGATAAGTTTTGGGCACTGAACATCGTTGGCGGTATGTTTCTGGTTGTGGTGATCGCAACGCGAGCCTGCGGCATGACGCGAGCTTGGTTTCAACGGTTGCTGAATGTTCGCGTGATATTGACGCTCAGACGTGCTCTGTTTGAACGTTTGCTGAAGCTGCCGTTGGATCAGCTTTCGGATATGAAAGTCGGCGGAATCATTTCGCGTTTGACCGACGACATCAACAAGACGACTGGTCTGATGCAAATGGCAGTCGTTTCTCCAGGAGTCGCTATTTTGCGATTGCTGCTGGCGATGGGGATTCTGATTTTCATCAACTGGAAGTTGGCCATCGCTGCACTGGGAATCATTCCGCCGATCATGTTGCTGAGCATGATTGCGATCCGCCGTATTCGTCCGGTGTATCGAGCGATTCGCAAAGATGTCTCGTTCGTTGACGGTCGCGTGGGCGAAGCGTTCCAAGGGATCCGCGACGTTCGTGCCTTCGGCGGAGAACATCGCGAAGAAACCGAATACACGCTCGGTCATCACACCATCACGCGGATGCGAATGTTTGCGGCCAGTCGCGAAATTTTGCTGTGGAGTTGTTGGGGTCTGTTGATGGGCCTGATCGGCGTCGTGATTACTTGGCTTGGCGGCTACTGGTTCGTCCGCGGTGAAGCCACAATCGGCGACATTACTGCGTTTCAGTTTTACGTTTTCATGTTGTTGAATCCTGTCTGGCAGATCGTTGAATCGCTAACCGAGTTACAGCGTTCACTCGCTTCGATGGAACGAGTCTTCGAAGTCCTCGAATCTCCGATCGACAAACCTGACCGCTCGGATGCGATCGAGGCAACGCCGCCGATTGAAACGATCGAATTGGACGACGTGTCGTTCGCTTACAACGAAGGCACCGAAGTCATCAAGAACTTCAACCTCAAAGTCAAAGGCGGTTCGGTCACAGCGCTGGTCGGTCGCAGCGGTGCCGGCAAGACGACGATCACCGATTTGGTGGCTCGATTCTACGATCCGACCAAGGGTCAAATTTTGCTCAACGGCCGCGACCTGCGTGACTATCAGCTCAAGAGCTTTCGCGAGATGTTGGGAGTCGTGCAGCAGGAAGTCTTCCTGTTCGATGGGACCGTTTTCGAAAATATCGCTTACGGAAACAAGCGTGCTTCATTGGACCAAGTTGTTGCCGCCGCCAAGCAAGCCAACGCCCATGAGTTCATCGCCGAGTTGGAGGAAGGCTACGAATCGCTGATCGGGGAACGCGGAGTGAAGCTTTCGGGAGGGCAGCGTCAACGGCTTTCAATTGCCCGGGCGTTGCTTGCCGATCCAAAAATCTTGATCCTCGATGAAGCGACCAGTAACCTCGACACAGAAAGCGAGCAGTTGATTCAGGCTGCGATGTCGGAGCTGTTGAAGGACCGCACGACGTTTGTGATCGCTCATCGTCTTTCAACGATCACTCATGCCGATCTGATCGTCGTCATCGATGATGGCGAGATGATCGAATCCGGAACGCATGACGAACTGATCGCGGCCGACGGTCACTACGCGGAGATGATCCGTCGTCAAACCGATGCGGTTACGGTCTAAGTGGACGAACGTCGAACTACCCAAGCAACGATTTTACGGCTCGGCCGATTTGCAGGATGGATTGAATCAATCGAGCCCGAGTGCCGCGGCCTGTGATCTCATAGCGCACGTTGTCGATCCGATGCGTGTCGAAACGAGATTTGTAAGGTTCGTCTCCGCGAAGAAAGTCGATGAACGTTAGATTGTGCTGCATCGCGAGTTCCATTTGGCTCTTGATGATCGCGCGACCGGGTTCAAGGTTCAGGTGGTCGGGAGAGAGGCCGCCTTGATAAGTAAATAGTCCGCCTTCGCCATAGTAGCCAATGTCTGCGGCAATTGGCTGGCCTTCGAATGTCAACCAGATAAGGCTGAGCGTTCCTGCGGCCAACTTTTCCTGCGCCATGCCGTTGAGGAACTCTCCAAATTTAGGTGACGCGAAACATCCACCTTCACCGAGTGAGTTCCAACGCTGTGTGTGAAGTGTTTCCAGAATTCGCAATCCTTCCTCCAGTGATTCGCGATCTGTCGCTCGATGAAGTTCGCTTTTCCCATCCAAAGCGCGAGCCTGTCGTCGATATTTTTTTCGACTGTTCTTAGAAAGCGAACTTAGGAACTCCTCCCAATCGTTGGGCAAGTTCATTCGAAAAGACGGCAGTGTCGAAACCGCTTCGGACTGACAGTCGTGCCCTTCCATTGAAGCAGCGAAGTGGATCATTTGTGTGTTGGAGGCTTCGATGCCGTCGAGTTCTATGCGATCCCACAGGTTTTCATTTTCATGCAACCAATCCGCAACAGCAGTTGCAACAGCGGCTTCATAGCCAGCTAGTGCTGGAAAACTCATGTAGTCGGCACACGCTTTTCCACTGCCGACAAATACGAAATGCCGACCGCGTTTGAGGGAGTCCTGAAGCACAAGCGGTGCGTATCCAACAACGACTGAGGCAGAATTACGCACCAGCAGAAAATGAAGCTTCGAAGGAGCGGTGCAGTAAGCCTCGATCCACGGAAACATCCAAGCGGTTTGTAGAAATGGTAGTTGACTCAGCGCATCGATTTGTGCACGTAACGACTTTAGCTCGCCCAGCGATCCCAGACTCGAAACTCTCAGCGAGGATTTTTGGTCCGAATGAGTGTTGGGTTTGGATTTCAATCCAGTATTCATCTTTGTTTCCACTGTCCACGCAATACAGATTGAAAATCGACTCGTTCCATGTCGTAGGATGCGATCGCGCCGTCAACGGCAGACACTTCCAGAAAGTCGATACCTTCGGCTTCAATTCGATGGTGCTCCAAGACGGCAACAGCACGGTCGCCAATCGAAGCCAGCACATCAAGGGTCTGGGCGTCGTCGATGTAAACGGAGTCGCCTCCACCATGCCCATCGAAGTCGGTTGACTCAACGTTGCGAGCAACCGTTTTGATATTTCCGCTTTGGAAAATGGAACGGCTGTCGTTCACATCCAGTAAATCAGCGTTTTCCGAACCGTTCAGGAAGCTCATGTCTTGGCCCCCTGCCCCGTCGAACGAAACGTCACCAAAGCCAACCGTGCGAACGATCGAGCCACCATCGAAAACAGCAGATGCACTATTGCTGTTAACGAAGAACTGGTCGCTGCCTCCCGTTCCAAGAATATTTGCGGTGTCGTAGCCTTGAAAATTTGACACGACGTTGACGCGGTCAACTTGATTCAGTTCGATTTGGGTGCTTCCAGTTCGGAGCGTCGTGCGTTCGCGGGACGCATTCAAATTGTCGGCTCCTTGCGTCGCGCCTATTTGAGCCACGTCGTAGCCGTCGGTTGAGTCAAAAACCACGTTCGAATACTGGTGAGCAACCAAATGGGCTCCATCAGAGAACAATTGTGATGTGCCGTCCGCGTATAGAAAGCGATCGTTGCCGTCTGAGTCGGTGAATACAACAGTGTCGTTTCCGTTTCCGTTGAATGCGGTGGCTCGTTCAAAGCCTGTCGCGGTCAAGTTCGTGCGACCGTTGGAGACTTTGATTTGGTCAGCGCCCAAATTCAGTTGGTCGTCGATTTCGGATCCAAAGAGATTGGTGATGTCATGTCCACCGCCGCCATCGATTCTCAAATCTTCATAATTGATTGCGATCAAATTTGTATCGCTGTTTCGCAACGCGCTGTAATCGTTCTTCGAAAACATGATGTCATTGCTTTCGCCGCCGGTGAACCGAACCGAATCGTTTCCGCCTTTTCCGTCGGCGATTACTTTTTCATAGCCGTGTCCCGTAGCGCGGGCGCTTCCTGACGTGATCGACATGCTTTCGAAGTTGCCGTGGATCGTGTCATCAACATCGGAGCCCGCAACGGTTAACAGACCACTTCCCACAACGTCGATCGTTTGAAAGCCAATTGCTCGAAAAGTATTCGTTCCATTAAAAGCATCGACGCGATTCTGTCGCAGAACCGTTCGCTCGTATCGATCGCTCAGATTCAATTCCAGTTCGTCCATCGCAGCGTCACCGCGAACGACCACGGAAGAAACATCCGCTTGTTGAAAGCTGTATTGCGTGCCGTTGACTTCGATGTCGAGTGTACTGCCATCGTTGATGACGAAGGAGTCAGCCCCGTCGGTGCCGTTGACGGTTAACGTTCCGTTATTGATCGCGACAAGGTTGTCTACCGTAAGTTCGACATTTCCGTCAGCTTGGAGCAACACAAACAGTGACTCGCCTTCGGTGACGTCAAACTGGAAGTCAACTCGTCCGTCGACAACCCGTTGCGATGTCAGGCGATTCATCGCGGAATCGTAGACCTCGATGGTGCCAAGATTTGAATTGGTTGCAAAGCCAAACGCCATTGGGCCAGAGTTGCTGGCCGTCAGAGAATAGGTTCGCTCGCCGGCAATGAAGTCGGAAACTTCAATCGAATCGATGATGCCCAGTTCTGTTGCTGCAGCCGTTTGTTGGAATTGGGTCGAGATCTGATAGTGGCCTGTTCCTGAAACACTGGAAACTTCCATGCGATACGATTCGCCAGCGGTCACATTGATGTAAACGCGATCTCCATCGAATTCGAGATTGATGTTTTGGCCGTGACTGTTGGTGATTTCAAGTGTTGGGTCAAGCTGATCTGTCGCTTCGAACGTAAGCTCGATTTGTCCGTTACCGGCTGCTGAAAATTGATACCGATCGACGTCGCTGGCCGAACCGATCGTTCCACGAATCGTCTCGCCACCGGAGATGGTTCCGATTTGAGTCACCGTATTGTCGACTTGCGAAGCAGCGTTTCCGACGATCGACTTAATCGCGGCATCAAGATCGAGTTGCCGAAACGTTGTCTGCGTTATCGAATCGTAGATTTGATTGGATGTGTCCCAAAACGTCTGATAGATCGTGTCCTGATCGACTTCGCCGAACCCGATGTGTTCATAGGCATCACGCAAAACAGCGCTGGCGCCGGCAACGTAAGGAGCCGCCATGCTGGTTCCGCTGGCGCCGAGCAGTTGATCGACTTTGCGTGTGCCAAACAGATGATTCGGGACTGTGCTCTTGATCTGTTCGCCAGGCGCGACCAAAACATGATCGTCCCGTTGGCTGAAATCGCTGAGTTGATTGTTGGCATCGTGGCTGGCAACGGCGACAACGTTTTCGTTCGCCGCAGGATGGCTTAGTGTCTTCGAGAAGAAGTCCTGAAAGTCGTTTCCCGCTGCGACGCTGATGAAGACGCCTTCGCTCTTGAGTGCTGCAAGTTCGTCAGAGATGACGTTCCAGTCGCTGATTGATTCTGTTTTCCAATCAGCTCCCAGAGACATGTTGACGGTCGTGATTGGATTCTCGAACGAGTCCAAATTGTTTCGAACCCATTGAAGTGCTGACTCGACCCATTCGATTTCGCCAATGCCTTGGTCGTTGAAGACTCTTAGGCCGACCAAATCGGCTCCAGGTGCAACGCCTTTAAAATTGTCTCCGTTTCCAGCTGCGATGCCGGCGACGTGTGTTCCATGAAATCCTGCCGGTCCGTCGTCATAAGGATCTGCATCGTTTTCGGCAAAGTCCCAGCCGCCGACGACTTTGTTTCCATAGCCGTAACCGCTGCCGAGCGCTGCGTGATCCCACGCGATGCCTGAATCGATAACGGCGATCGTTTGGCCGGAACCGTCAAATCCATAGGACTCTGCGACGGCTGAAGAAGAATCGTTCGCCGGATCGACGGGAGATGTGTCGACAGAGGCTGGTGTGATATCTTCGATCAGCTGGCTCAAATCGGGAGCTGCGGCACCGATACCTTGTGCACTCATTACTAAACGCTGTTCGAATTGCTCGAATCTGCGTTTGCGTTCGTTTTTTGATTGTCGACTGCGTGCCATGGGGAACTGCTCATCGTGCGCGCAGGTTAATATCAACGAGAGGTGCGCGCACGTTCCATCTCGAAAACCATCATGGAGGGGAAACGCCGGAATCCGTTTGGGCGTGGAGAGCAGCAGGGAGTGCAAAACAATATTGAATATTGATTAGCTGGGGGAACCTTCGAATCCTTCAAAGGCCTGCCAGCAACTGTACGTTTCACTTTAGAGATTGTTTTGAAATGGAGTCGATGGACTGCAAAACCGCTGGCCATGACTCCGATCGTGGCAAGCTGTAACGGTTGAGTGGACTGGTTTGAACAGCGAAGCGTGCTGGTTTCGGTTAGATGTTCTGGTTTCGCCGGTTTCGATGATAGTTCTTTGTGGGTTAGGCCGATTATTCATGAGTCTACACTCGTGAACGCCCAAAGCACGGTCTGAGCCATGAAGCCACTATCAACTCTTCAGTACCTTTCATGGAGCCAGTTCTCCAAGCCAACGAACGATCGAATCGCGTACCGCACGATCAAGAAGAACAAGTTTCGGTCGGTGGTAGAAGTTGGACTCGGCGACGGAATCCGTTGCGAGCGCATGATTCGCGTCGCGCAGAAGTTTAGCGGCTCTTCAACGATTCGCTACACAGGCATTGATCTGTTTGAGGCTCGCGAGTCATCCGAGACTCAGTTGAAGTTGATCGAGATGCACCGACAGTTGAACGGGCTCGGTGCCAAGGCTCAACTGGTACCAGGCGATTTTGGCAGCACGATTCAGCGGATCGCGAATTCTCATTTGCGAACGGACTTGGTCATTCTTCAGTGCGACACCGGCGGCGATGTTTTTGCTAACGAAGAATTCGCCAACGGTTGGAAGTTTTTGCCGCGGATGTTGCACGCAAGTTCTCAGGTGATGCTGTTCTTTCCGAATGACGAGTACGAAGTGTTTAACTTCCTAGACGTTGAAGATCAGCTTCGGAGCTTGGAATCGCGGACAGAGATGAGGCGAGCGGCTTAAGGGTCTGGCGTGGTTTCGGCTTCCAGACGCAATATGTTTTGCAGCAGACTAAAGTTCGCCGGCCACAATGTCGCTGACGCCAGCGTGCATTTGTCCTCGTGTAAGCACGTTTTCAAACGCCAAGTCGCGTCCACGCTTCAGCAAGTCAACATGAACGTGCTGAGCAAAACCAATCGCACGTGGGACTTGAGCAACCAGTTTCTCGAGCTCGTCCCAATCAAGTCCGGCGGTTTGTAGATCCACCAGCAACAATTCACATTCGTTGCCTTCGAGTTTTGCGTTCGCTCGGTCAACTGATCCAACGAAGCGAAACGTTCCAGCCTCCGCGCGAACCGCCGCAGAGACGGTCGACGACATCATTAGATCTTCGCTGATCAACAGGATCATGGTTTTACGGTCTTTCGCAAGAACTCAAAGTGGCTGAGCAATTCAGTCGCATCGCGATTGGACTGAGTTAGCAAATCGTGTAACGATCTCGCGCCGGCGGGATCAAGGCGGACTTCCTCAATGTGGGCCTGCAAAATTCCAGCGGTTTGGACATCGTGATGCAGAAGGTAGTGTACCCACAGCCACGACTCCGCATAATCCATTTGCGTCAACGCATTAGCTTTACGAAGGTTTTCCAGTCGGCTTAGGTCGGGCTGCCATTGTCCGGCGTCATATTGCTCCAACAACAAATGAAAGTGTGGAGAATTGAAACCACTGTTGGCTCGAGGAGTCTCAAAGTATTCGGCGATGCCTTCGTCGAGCCACAACGGAATGTCATTGACGGCGCTGTGTACGTAGCCGTGAGTGACTTCGTGGCGAAGGTCTTCGGCGACTCTGCTTCCCCACCAGGCAAACACCATCAGCGAAGTATCATTTTTGACGAAGAACGCACGGCGGTTAGGAAACAGCGGATGTTTGCGCTGCATGTAGTCCGTGAACGCCGATTCGTTTTCAAAAAGATAAACGTGGATCGGTTCGTCAGAGACCGGAATGTTCAATAGCTCGGTTATGTCCTGGCGGCGCTGTTCCAGTTCGTCCAACAGTCGATGGCGGCGCGGTAGGTGAAAGTCCGAATGAACCACGAGTTGGCCGCGAACGACCTCACGCTTGCCGGGCGGATCGAGCGACCGGAGCAGCATGCTCTTGGTTGCTGGCAGGGCCTGGCAACCGGAAAGCAGAATTAGAATAACAACAAAGAACCGCACGGCCACGTCGCTCGCAGTCAGGAACAAGACGCGGGACGATAGCAAAATGCGGCGATCAGCGAAATGTCAGCATTTAGTGCTGTTCAGACGAGGAAAACAAGCTCGTTGGCGAGTCCTTTTCTTGGTTGATCAGCTCGTTGGTGATCGCGGCCAGCTGGTGAAAGTTGTGCGGGCCTTCTGCGATGAAACGGACTTTACCTTCGGAGTTGATAAACAGAACAGTCGGCAGCTTCTGTCCAGGAGCCAACTGATTCATCATCGAACGATTGCCCATGGCAACCGCGTACTCAACACCGTTGTCGTCAACAAAGTTGCGAACGACTTTCATTGACTTCCGAGGATCGTCGGGATTGTCCATGGAAACTCCAACCACATCGACGTTGCTCTCGCGAAACTTTTCGTCAAGCTTGACGAAATGCGGGATGGCTTCACGGCACGGCTGGCACCATGTTGCCCACAAATCAAGAACGAGAATTCGTCCGCGGAAATCTGAGTTTCGAATTCGGCCAGCATCAATGTCGGCAACGTCAAATTTGAAGTCAAACGAATTGAAATTGGCGACTGATTCACGAGCCCATTTCTTGAGCTGCTTCTGGTAGGCGAGAAACTTGCTTTCGATCAAACCGTCGATTTTTTTCGACTTGAGATTTTTGACGAACTGATTCTCCAGTAGTTTTTCGTAGCTGGTGAACCCTGCGTCAAAAGAAACCTGCATCGCAGCCAAGGTTGCGTCGGCATCCTTTTGCATTGCGCTGGCAATTGCTTTACTCATCATTGGTTCTGCAAGCAGCGGCAATGACTCTTGAGGGAAACCAGGATTGTTCTTCAGGTTTGTCGCCACTTTTGCTTGGGCGGCGAGGATTTTAGCGGCGATCTTTGGGCTGGTCTCGGAGAGAGAATCGCCAAGCTTTCCGATGGCTGTCATGTAGTGCCAAGAGAATTCGGCATCCTGAGTACCATCGCCGATTTTAGCGACTTCCAGTTCGTTGGCGGCTTTCAAAGCCTCATTGAACAGAGCGTTACGATGTCTGTCGTCCGACATGTCGGCCATGTCGACGACTGCAACGATGAATTGGACTGCAAATTTCAAGTCACCCTGTGCGGAGCTGCGAGCCTTGCGCGCGTTTGAAAGGGCTTCTTTGTAGTGCCCGTCGAGGGAAGCTTTTGTTGCCGCTGCCAAGCTTTGGTCTGCGGTTTCAACAACGGTTTGAGAATGTGCGGCGAGAGAAGGAATAAGAGCAAAAAGAATAAGTGCAGCAGAGAAGATGGTTCGGCGTGTTCCGTATCGCATTTCGATTCCTGTGGTTCAACAAGATTGATGCAACCAAGAACCGCTCAGGGAACGAACGCATGCACAGACGGCGCTTAAAAAGCGCTTTCTTTGGAAGTGCGGCGGGGGTCTTCATCCTGAAGGAGTCAAGGCAACATGATCACGGTGATTCTTCCCAGTTTCGCGTTTAGGCGCTTACTTAGGTCTAGCCGACGCTAACTTGGAAGAAAATCCATTGGCACCAGCCTACCAATGATGGCCCTACGGTCCAGTAGCTCGTGGTGAATCCGTCATAGATTGAGCTCAATTTTGTGATCGCAGGCATTAACGAACCTTTAGCGTCTCATTGAGGGTAATTATCTTCCTTTGGGTGCTTGCGATTCCCTTTTGAGTCGCAGATTAGCTCAGATACCCGCAAACAATAGCGAAGCAGCTAACAAAGCGCACATTTCCATTGGCTGGTGCGAAAGATCTTGCTAGTTTCGGCGTCAAACCGGTGATCGGGCGTATGAAAGCCCTAAACTAGTAAATCCAAGGATGGATCCGATGAGTAATATTTTGCTTCGTTCTGCTGTTTTGTTCGCATCAATGGTTGTTTTGACCGGAGCAAATTCTGCGATTGGCCAAACGCAGTCTGGAATCGCTCCGGCGGTGTCGGGCATCCAAAATCAGGCTCAAGCACAGGCTGCCGTCCAAACTGGTTCTCAAAAAGAGGCCGCTGCCAAGCAACGTCCATGGAAGCTCACCAGCCGGATCCATTTGGAGAAGGGCACAACAAAAGGCTATTTGGTCGTGCAGCTGGATCTGGCCGACGGCTATCACGTTTATTCGCTAAATCCGAAAGGCTCCCCGTCGCCAACAAAACTGACGGTTTCCCAATCAAACGACCTTCGTTTGGTCTCAAAGTTTGCTTCCGATAAAGCACCGATCGTCATCGAGAAAGATCCCGTGTTTGAGCAACGAATCGAAAAGCACAAAGGACAAGTTCAATTCTTTGCCTCGATTGAGGTTCGCCAAGGCGTCGACTTGCAGAAGCTCGTTCAGGAAATTCAGTTCAGCGGCCAAGTCTGCTCCGAAAGTGCGTGTCAGCCGATTCGCAATCAAGCTGCGACGGCCAAGTTTTCAGGTTACTTCGAACCGCCCAAAACGCGCAACGCCGCGAACGAACAAAAGCTCAAATGAACGCTTGCATCGCGTTCCAAAGATTTGACTTTGCTTGCCGATTGGCGTGAACGAAACAGAAGTTGCCTTCGTACACTCCTCGAGTTCTCAAATTGCTTTTCAAAAGGAGTTGGAAATGCGATCGTCAAATGTTGCTGTTTTCGTGTGTTGGCTGGTGCTTTCTGTTGGCACGGTAGCAGTGGCCCAAGAAGAATTCACGCCGCAGGAAGCTAAAGACTTTAAGGGGCAATATTCTGTCGGGATAGGTCTGGCTGGTTTTACTTCCTCGACTGATTACGTGATGGCGGATGACCATGGAATCGGCTACGACGTGATGTCGCTGCTGCGGAACCCGGCCGCAAGAGAACGAATCGGCGTCTCAGAGGACCACTACGCAGAGCTTTCTGATCTGCAAGTTGAGCTGAAGACGAAAATGGAATCGATGCATCTGTCAGCCTACGCTGAAGAAGAAAGAGACAAACTCAAAGCCCTGTTCTTTGAAACCGAAGCCGAGATGCGTCAGGAACTGAATGCGGAACAGCTTTCGATGCTCAAATTCGAAAGAGCGCGGAATGGAATTGAGGTGATGGGACCAAGCTACCTTGCCGAACCCGAAATCGCGTCTTCGCTTGGAATCACTGTCGAAGCTGCAACGCTGATCGGTGAGCGTCGCAACAGCTATCGTCAGCAAATGAAGACGTTGAAGCTTAATCTGCTAAAAGAGGCGAACGAGAAACTGATCGAATCGCTGACGGCACCCCAGCTGGAAAGAATGGGGGATATATTCGATGAGAAGACTCGAAAGCAATTTCTCGAGACGGCGCTTTTCGCCGAAGGGAAACTCGTACGTCGAAAGTCAAAGCCATGGGCCAAAAAGTACCTGTCTTGGGTGGGGCTGAACTCAGTCCAGCGAAAATTGAGTCTGTCACAAGGGCAACTCCAGCGGATCGATCAGCTCGAAGAGGAGCAGCCAGAACTTGAGAAATCGATCGCTGACATTCTCACGCCGGAGCAGCTTCATTTGCTGGACCGACGTGGAGTACGTGCTGGAGTTCGGAAGCCCGGCACCGTGAACTTGATGACCGACGGTTTGGTTGGTCAAAAGCTGGACCTGAACGATGAGGAGAAGGATCGAATGTTTGAACTCGGAAAAGAGTTGCACGCCAATCTGGAATCCCAAATGGAACAGGCGTCGAAAGACTGGGCGGTCAAAGAATTTGGGCCAGACGAGGACCAAGCCAAACAGATGACCGCAGTGATGCGTTTGGTTGGCGAGTGAAAATTACCCCCGCGATTGGCACCAACTGTCCGATTCTGTGTTGAATTGGTGAGGCTTATCACTGAAAAAGCTGCGGAGAACGCTTTCTTGTTTTGCGGAATCCCGGCGAATCTACCTCTGATTGCCGTTTAGTGAATCATGATGCCGTTAAATTCAGTTACGGGGATCCACAGCGCATTCATGAGCTCACCAGATCCGTGATCATCAAGGTCGCCTCGGATCGTCATTTCTTCGCCAACGGTGAGTTAAGGAACTCGATTTGGGGGGCCGTCATAATGCCGTCCAAACTTCACTGAATTTTCTTGACAATGAGTTTGAGTCGTCAATAATGCCTCCGAACTGGCTAAGGATGTCTTGCCAGTTTCCGGAAAGGAATCTGGAACACAACTCTCGTCTGGGTGGGATTGGGCAAACTGGAATGCTCGTTAACGATGAATTAACAGAAGCGTAAAGGTCAGGCTCGTCGTCGACTCCCTTCTTCATTGCACCCGGATTGCTCCTTAAACTTTCAAGGTTCATTTTATGTCTTCGCGTAAGCAAATTAACAATGTCTTCGAAGCGATTCTCGAGTACGGTCACGATGAGGATTTCGTGCCGCATGAGGGTGAGCAGTTCATTCCTACAGACGCTCCGGCCGGCAGCGCTGAAAAGATCGAAGCCCTTCGTCAGCGAGTTCTTGACGGCCGCCCACTTTGGCACGGCGAAGATCGTTGCGATTACACTGGCTTGACTGGTGCTATCCGCCCTCGCGAGTAATCGCCGATCGACAATTTGAAAGTCACAGCCCGCTCAAAAGCGGGCTTTTTTAATGAACCGCCTAGCAATACAAGCCCGAATCGCAAGTTTTGATGTTGCGCATTAAAGTTGGAATTTCTTGTTTTACTTAACAAGACAAGTGGAAATTGAAAAATACGAAGCGTTGCAATACAAGCCCGACGCGCAAGCGAGGGATCGGGAAATCCTCGGAAATATTCCCTCGCTTGCGCTCTTTGAAGTTGCACTACTTCGAGCCCATCCCGAAGGGATTCAAGCGATTAGCCGGTGATAAGCGCAGCGCCATCACCGGATTCTGTCGAAAGCAAACATGATCCCGAAGGGATCACAGCGGGCGTTTGCTGCGATCCCTTCAGGATCGAATCGTGCATTCCTTGGGTTCCGGAGGTGGTCGCTACGCTCGACCTCCGGCTAATGGCTGAAATTCCTTCGGAATAAAAATGTGTGCAACTTCAAAACTTGCGCGTCGGGCTTGTATTTGCGCAGCATCAAAAGCGCAAGCGAGTGGTCGCCGCCCGTCATTGAATAGTCGAGTAGGTATTGATCGTTCAGCCAAACCAACGAATGCAAATGACCACTCGCTTGCGCGTCGGGCTTGTATTTGTGTTGTCAAACACCGCCTCCGTTAAAGCTTCTCAAGCCTTAAAACGATTTCGCGCGAAGACAATCGATTGTCAGGATCGATGGCCGTAGTCAATTCAACAATTTCAGCCAACCCTACTGGGACGCCATCGCTGCCTCCCTCAACCATGTTCTTCATCGCGAAATCAACAACCTTCCCAAATGCAAACATGTCGCTTGATGGATTGGCGTTGAGCTCAGGTGCGATAAAGCCGGAAGTTCCGCCTCGCAGTTTGCTGCTCGCTCCATCAGCTTGTTGCGCGAAACCAAAATCGATTACCTGAACAACACCATTGCAAACGATGATGTTGGCTGGCTTTAAGTCACCATGCGTCAATCCGTTGTCGTGCAGGAACTCCAGTGCTCTGCAAGTCTGCAGCAACCAGTTCAGAATTTCAGTCGAGGTGGTTTTTGAGTTGATTGCGTGTTTTAGGCTAACTCCGTTTGCATACTCCATCACGATGAACCAGCTGCCGTTTGGTAGTCGGCCAGCGCCCAGAAACTGAACTACGTTTGTGTGTTCTATTGAAGCGAGAATTTTGGCTTCATTCAAAAACAGTGATTCTGCTGTTTCGTCGCCCAGCCAAGATTTGCGAAGCGCTTTCACAGCGACTAAAGAGTTCGTCCGATGACTACGTGCCAAATACACTTTCCCAAAAGCGCCTGCGTCGATCATTTTCAACAGGTCAAAGTCATCGTAGTTTGAGTCAAGCAAAGCTGCATCGTGGTCCGGACCTGTCGTCTTACTCTCGCCATCAAAATGAAATTGGAGGTTCAGTGTCGATTCTTTTGCCAGCTTCGCCTTTAGGATCTGAAGGATGCGGCGGATAGTCCTTTCGGAACGCCCAGTCCGCTCGGCGATCTCGGCCAACGTGAATCCGGCGAGACGTCCTTGAGCGACTTGAGAGACAAGTGGCTTTTCGTTGTGGACCAACGACTCCAGTAATTCGGCAAGCTTGTTTCCTGCGCCATCGAGGCGATTGTCGAGTTCTACTTCAATTGCATGTTCCAGATTCGTATTCCGCTTGGCCGCGCCGAAGTGTTCGACCTCGCGCTTGAGATGGTTGATGCAAATAGCCGCAAGTAATCGCCACAGGTCGCCCTGTTTGTTCCAGAAAACTTCATCGCGGTCCGCTTTCGCAAAGAAGGCCTGAAACGCCGACTGCATGACGTCTTCAGGGTCGATTTTTGCCGTGAGTTGCTTTCCGATTCGGGTTCTTGTCAGCGCGAAAAGTCGCTGAGCGTATCGCGAATAGATCTCGAACGCCGCTTCAGAGTCGCCTTCACGGTATCGGTTCAGCAGGATTTTGGAAAAGTGGCTGTCCATTGAGGCTCAGCGAACGAAAAAAATAATCAGAAATTGTGGCCGCTTCGTTGGGCGGATCCGGAACAACGTTTGTACCACGAATTTTTTCTGATTGGAGAGCCCGATGGCTCATGTTGTTACGCGTAATTGCATTGGTTGCAAAGATATGGCTTGTGTCCCCGTTTGCCCGATGGAATGTTTTCACATCGGACCTCAAATGCTCTACATCGATCCGGATGACTGCATTGACTGCGAGGCATGCGTTGTCGAATGTCCGGTCGAGGCGATCTTTCAGGAAGATGATATCCCCAGCGAATTCGCTCAGGATATCGCCCTGAATGCTCGAATGGTCAAGATTCATCCGAATCAAACTGAGGTTTGAGCGCTAAGAATCATTTAAAAAAAATAACTTGGGCACTCGCGCAATGCAAAACATAAACTGGGAGCTGAATAACATTGGTTTTTCACTTCGCCTTCTCCATCGCCGCTGCTCTCGCCTGTTTGATCTGTGAAGGTGAGTCACGTCGGTTTTCGCGTTTCGGCGTGATGCCCGTTGTGATTTCAATAGCCCACTCCAACCTTCGCCAGAATTTGATTCGTTCCAAAACCGAGTTCACTTGCGAGGTCAGTACACAGTAATACTGGTTGTGGGGTTGTTTGTGATGCATTGAATGTTGACGCTGCATCTGGATCAGCCCCGAATCCTTCATGAATGTCACGAATGGGCCGGTCTTGGACATGTGATTCCAACGGTGGACTTCGTTGCCGAACGAAGTCAGCAGCAAGGTCAAGAATGTGAATGGATTTCCCAATCCAATGCACCAAAGAATTCCAAACATCCCGGCGCACAATCCCCACTGCAGAATGTTCCTAGAGATGAACGTTCCCGTGCGAACCATCAGCTGCGGATCGACGTGATGTTCGATGTTGGGCTCGCAAATGAAACTTCCGATCAGCGGATAGTTTTCGAGGCAGTACGTATCTTCCATCCAATGAAAGAAGCCGCTCAGAAAATCAGCAGACCACAAACAAATGAAAAAGAAACCAATCGCTTTCAACACCATCGTCGTTCTCCCAGAAACAATCAAAGTTGATCGTCCGTGATGCCAATTGGCTCCGCGGACGAACTCCCTAAAGCGAACTTGGTGCCAAACCAGATTTTCTTTGGCTGGTGGATTGAAACGTCGGCATTTCCTTGCTGAATTGGACAATGTTGGGCATGATCGTCGAGTCGGTGTACATCCAATGTCGAAGCCGCCGTCATTGGCTGCACGGTTCCAGCGAAGTGTCCTCAGTAGATCAGCTCAGCGGTAAACACCGGTGTTTCGGTTTTCGTGGGCAATTGCGTAGAATTGGCTTCCGCTACTTCTCTCCCTACTAAGCCACGACATGCTCGCAAGCCACCAATCGCCCAACTACCGTACGCTCGCGCTGCGGTTAATTTGTATTCTGTTAGCGATCGTTTCGATCGGCTCACTTCTGCAATGGTCCCCGCAAACTCAAGAGGTTGCCCAGCTGTCGGGTCTGGTTCCAGATGCGTTGCAGACTGATCCTTTGTCAGCGAAAGATCACGAGCTGGCAACTGGTTTGGCCGGAACGGTATCTGCGTTTGAGTGGTTGGGCCCTTTGGCGCCCATCGCGATTTCTCCGTTCTTTGGATTGGCGTGCCTTTGCGGAATTAGTCTGTACGGAGGCGATTGGATGCCTGCGTTTGCAAGCGGCAATCCCGTTCTGCAGAATCCCGCAGTGCTGTGGGCGTTTGTGATTCTGACTGTGGTTACTTCGTTGCCACGTTTAACGAAAGTCAGTAAGCCAGTTGGCCAAGCGATTGACCAGCTGGAAGCGTGGTCAGGGATCATTGCCATCATCGTGATCCGAATCGCGTCGGCAACATCCGATCCTGCGGCGGGTGAAGCGACTGCTATGGCGGCGATACCGGTTTTCGAGTGCGGGTTCTTTTCGATGTCCGCGGATGTCCTGTTTTCGATCGCAGCAATGATCAACATTGTTGTGATCAACACGGTTAAGTTCTTCTTTGAAGTCTCCGTTTGGTTGATGCCATTCCCATTCGTGGATGCAATGCTCGAAGTCGCGAACAAATCAGTCTGTGCAGCGTTGATGGCGGTTTATGTATGGAGTCCGTTTTGGGCGACGATGTTGAATCTTGTGATCTTCCTCGCCTGCTTCGCAGCTTTCAGTTGGGTTAAGCGACAGGTAACTTACATGAGAAGCATACTTTTCGATCCGGTTTGGACGATGGTGCAGAAGTCTTATGGGCAGCCCAAAACAAAAGAGCTGACCGTGTTCCCGCAGCAGGGGATTGGCCCGTTTGCCGCGAGAGAGCGATTGCAGTTGGTGGATACGGGCGAGTCTTGGGAACTTCGACAAACACGAATGTTATTCCCGTCAAAGACTCACGTGTTGCCGAAGTCTGACTATCAAATGCAGATGCAAAGCGGCATGATTGTGAACAAAATCAATGTTGCGGGTCCAGAGACTCCTGAAACGCTTCTCTTTACACGTCGCTTCAATGATCACCTCGATCAGCTGGCGGGATTGCTGGGAGTGGAAGTCGCGGCTCAGGAAGAGCAGTCGTCGGTCAGTGATCTGGCGATCGGGACGTAGGGGCAGGAGAAATGCAACTTGGTGATCCAGCCTTTTGGCGAAACTGTAAACTTTCAAGTAGCACGGTGGTCTCCACCGTAACTGCATGTCGACGTTGGAGACCAACGTCCTACGCTCCACCGTAACTGCATGTCGACGTTGGAGACCAACGTCCTACGATGCGACGGCCGGAAGCCGCGGTTCCGTATCTAAAGGGCGCCCATTTGGCGGCGGTAACTTGCTTCGTCGATTGCGGCGGATAAAAACTGATAACTCAGAATGTACTTTTGAATTCTAAGGCTGTCATTTGCGCAGCTTTTTTCGCGGTACAACGTTCGCTCAAGCGAAGTGTTGTCTTTCAAGTCGGCAAGTTTTACTTCGGTCGCGATTGGGTTGTCTTTGATTGCGACAACGTAATCTTCATAGCTGACGTCGTCTCTATGTGTCACCAAGTCGACGCCATCGACTACCTCTTTCGAAAACCCCTTCTCTCGAAGCTGTTCCAATGTCATTGGCGTGTCTTCAACCAGATCGTGCATCACGGCGACCATTTTTGCGTCCAGGGAACCAACGGACATCATCGCGCGAATGCAATGCAGCACGTACGGCGCACCGCTCTTGTCTTTGATTCCGCGGAAATTGTCTGCGACCAAATTTAGCGCTTCATCCAGATCCGACATTCAAGTGTTCCTTGTGCTGGTGCGTTATCCAAATACGGATTGATACATTTCTTCGTTGAACCCGACGACCATTTTCTTTCCAACTAGCAAAGTCGGTGCTCGTAGGTTTCCTGTTGGCCCAAGGACCAGTTTCAGGATCTCGTCTTGGCTCAATTCGGTCTTCTTCAGGTCAACTTCGATGACTTTCTTCCCTTTGGCAGATATCAAGGTCGATGCCTTTTTCAGTACACCAATCGCGTCGTCTTTCTGGTGCGTTTCTTTCTTCGCATCGACTTCGACTTTTGATTCAATGCCTGCATTCGCAAGAAACTCTTGCGTCTTTGTGCAGGTCTTTCAGCCACGACGGTGGTAGCTCCAGTCAATCTTCTTTGGCATGTTACTTTCAGCGGGTTTATAGGTTTGACAATCAGTCGGGCAATGCCTCAAATGGTGCCCGACAACATTGTCAATAACTGAATTCGAATTGTACAGGGCGGTCTGTCTCGTTAACCCGCAGGCCGAAATTAAAATGAGTGAATCGTCAACTGTTCGCGGCATCGTCCACGTAATCGAAGAAACAAAAACATTCGGCCAAAAAGGTTTTCGCAAGCGAACCGTGGTGCTGGAAAAAGACAACGGTCGGTTTACGAACTACGTGCCGGTCGATTTTTTGCGTGATGCGTGCGATACCGTCGATGAAATGAAGGTCGGCGACGAAGTCGAGATCAGCTACCAGCTTTCGGGTCGAAAGTGGCAGCGTGACGCTCAAAGCGAAGTCAAATATTTTCTTTCAGCAGAAGCGTTTAGCTTCAAAGTCGTTTCAGGCGGCGGTGGAGCAGCGGCGGCTGCAGATTCAGGTTCAGCCAACGATGCATTTGCTGAGTCGTACGACGAAGGCGACATTCCGTTCTAAGGACGTCTTGAGTTCTGAATTGGCGAAGCGACGATTACTCGAAAGCTAAACCGCTTCGAGCAGTTTCATATACTGCCTGGTAGAAGAAGTACTTGTACTGGGCATCAAGCAATTGAAGTTCAGCATCGGCAACTGCGGCTTCGTAAATGTTGAGCGTAATCAAGTCGATGTCGCCTTCTTCGAACGAGATACGGCCGAGTTCCAAAGACTTATTTGTGAGTCGCAAGTTTTCTTTTGACTGTTGGATCTGTTCATCCGCCGCGTTGACGGCGGATGCAGCATCTTGAAGTTCAGCGCGAATTTTGTCGCTTGTGAAACGGATTTTGGCGTCGATTTGAGTCAGCTTGCCAGACGCTGACTGAATCTTACCGCGTCCTTTGCGTCGCTCGAGCGGGACTTCGTAGAAGACTCCCAGTTGAAGCTCAAACGGCGTCTTGTCTCCCAAGCTGCTGGTTTCGCCACCGACATCTTGGCCGGCGAAGCCTTTCAAATCGAGCTTGGGCAATGTCAGGTTTTCGCCGTATTGCCGGTCGATACAAGCCTCCTTGCGCATCGCTTGTAGTTCAAGTAACTCTGGCCGAACAGCGAACGCATTTTCAATGTCTTGCGCCAATTGGCTCTGTTCAATTCGAGATGATCCGGGGAACAGTTGAGGCAAAAGTTGCTCAGATGCGATCACCGGTTCGCAGTTCGCATCTCTCCAGAAAATCGACAGCTTGATCGCGGCCTTCTCAAGCGAACGACGGGCTTTGATCAAATCGTTCTTCCGCTTTGCGATCAAACGGTCGTTGTCGATTTGAGCGATCTCGGCCAAGTCGCCTTCTTCGACGCGCGTTTTGATTGCAGAGACACGTGTTTCTGCCAGCTGCAATAGCCTTTGCTGAATCTGAGCGGCTTGTCCCGAGGCTAGCCAATCCCAGTATGCTTGTGTTGCGAAGCGTTGGAACTGAAGCAAACGTGACTCGACGTTCGATTCGACTTGCTCACGTTGGGCATCGGAGGAAAGCAGTTTTGCACGTCGCTGGTCGATGTCGCGGTCTTTCAATAGTGGAATCGAAAATCCAGCTTTGAGTTCACCACCTTCGTTAGTTTCACGCTCACCGAACCACGGCTCAAAATTTCCATCGCCAATCCGATAAGTGCCGTAGACTTCGCCGCCACTGTAAAGCGGGCGATTGATGCCGACTCCGTTTCGATACGTTTGATAGAAACCCAGCGGCTGCGAAATGCTGTGTCCGGAAACGACTCGATCAAACTCGCCCCATGAGGATAGAACTTTTCCGTTCGCTGTTTCAATTTCGCCAACGGCAATTTCAATCTCCGGATAGCAGGTTTTAACTGATTCGAGAACTTGGTTGAGAGAGAGAGGGGAGGGAGTGCCCGTCAAAACATCTTGTCTCGAATTCGACTCAACCAGATTGGAAGATTCTTCCGTGGCTTCGTTCAAGGAGGCCTCTTCGTCGACGGTAGAAATTAATCCTTCAGTTGGCTTTTCTTTTTCGTCTTGGGAGAATGACGCCAGTTGAATTGGGCTCTTTGCTTTTGCCGTAACTCGACCTTCGCTTCCTGTGAAATGGTTGCTTGAGAGGCTGGTTTCTATGGGATGGCGATGAAACGGATTGCTCACTTTGCAGCCAGCAATCGCGGCAACAAAGACAACCAAGCTAACAGAAACACAAAAGCGTACTGTCGAGATCAGAGAATCGTTTACTTCGGGATTTTCGGCGGCTTGGCAAGTTTCTTCTTCGATTCTTCCGTCGTCGTCATGACAGGGAAGCCGTTCATTTGACGCCAAACTTCGTAGCCTAACGAGACGTTGCCCAGCACCACCCAGCCGTTGGTGCGGACTCCTTGTCTTAGAAAACGATCGCTTTCGATTGGCCATGCTTCTTCGGTTTCGTCGGGGGTAACCAATATTCTAAATTCGCCTTTACCGTTGTCGGTCGCGTCCACCGTGGTCACTTTCCCGGTAAACGTCCCGACCGCTAACGACGGCCAACCAGCGACCTGAACCGCCGGCCATCCTTCAAACTGTAAACGAACTTCTTGGCCGGGTTTGACCAAAGTAATGTCGTTGCCTTTAACGTAAAGTTCGACTGCCTTTTGTGTTGCCTCTGGAATAATCGTCAGTAGTGAGTCGCCCTGTTTGACGGCATCGCCACGCTCGTTCACATTAAGCCGAAAAATCGTTCCGTCGCGTGGAGCGGTAATCGTCAGCCGGCTCATCTCCTCAAGCTTCATCTGAACGTCACCAATCTCTTTACGACTCGTTGCAGCACTTCCTAAAGCATCCTGTTGCATCGCAATCGCGTAGTCGATTTTCGTTTTGGCGATTCGTCGCTTCTCTTCCAGCTCCTCTTGTTTTGCTTTCAACTCGTTTTGCAGTGCCATGACGTCTTGCTGAATTGATTCAACATCCGCCTGCGTGACGTCCCACTCTTTCTTCAGTTTTTCAATCTCTTTGGCCGGCTTGAGCCCTTTATTAAAGAGACTTTTTTGTCGCTCGTAGTTCAGCCTCGCTTGAAGTTCTTTCGCCTCGTAAGCTCTAACCTGTCTCTTTTTACCCCTTAGTTTTGCCTCTGACGCCGAAACCATTTCTGTGGCAGCGCTGATGGCGAAGTCTCTTGCTTCAGTAAATCCCTCGACGTTTTGACCATACGCTTCTGCCTTGACGTTGGCTGTTTCTACTTTCGTTTTAAGTTCATCCAGTTGTCCGTTGAGCTGCTCAACCATGTTGGCTGCGAATGGCTGAACTTCCAAAAGGAAGTCGCCTTTCTTGACAACCGAACCCTCGACCAAACCTTCAGCAATCTGCGCCACAATCCCCTTGGTCGGTGAATTCACTGACTGCTGACGTTCTTGCGGAGCAAACGCAACGACTTGTCCAGTTCCCCTCGAAGTCTGCTGCCACGGCAAAAATAACATCGCAGGGACCGAAAGGATCAAACCGAACAACAGCAGTTTCGCCAGCCGACGCGCGAAGCGCGACGACTGCACCAAGTGAATCGCAGACTTGCTATTCTTTGTTGGCGCGACCGGACTAAACCGACTGCTGTGCTTGTTTGTTATCATCGTATTTTTCGTTGTAAATTCTCAAAGCGATAAGGCTTAAAGCCACCAATTGCCTAACCGGAATATCTTTCCAGCGTCCAATTTTCGGTTTGCAAGTCCATCGTTTGGCTTGCCCAGCGAGCGATCGACTTTCGTCCGGTCGAAATGATGACCGTCGTGTCGTCCGTGAAAGACTCCAAACGTGATAGCACATCGGTCGTGTCATCGTCTGACAAACGATCAAGCAAGCCATCGACGAACAAAATTCCCGGCTTCGCGATTAAGGCTCGCGCCAACACCAAACGAATCGCTTGCCCTTGCGAAAGCGGATATCCACTGATGCTTAGCCGTGTCGCGAAACCGTCACTTAGCGTCGACAAGACTTTCCGCATGCCCAGTCGCGCGACGATGTCGTTGACTTTGGCGGACCCGATATTCTCGCGGCCCATTCGCAAGTTCTCATCGACGGTGCCTTCGAACAGCTCAACCTCGCGCACCAGGCTAATGTTCTCCTGAAGCGATTCGGCACTGAGCGCATCGACTCGATAGTCCTCCAACAGGACATGACCAGCGCTCGGCTTGAGTTGTCCAACTAGGACTTCTGTCAGTTTTCCACGGAGCAATTCCGATCCGCCGTAGATGGCGTAGGTTTGTCCGGGAAGGAAGTCGAGATCGACTTCCTGCGGCGTGGTTGCATCAAGTTTCATATTGACCAGCGACACGCCGTCAGCGCCAGGGTCTCGAGCCACCTGAAGTTTGTCGACTCGTTCAACGGGCAAATCAAACAACTTGCCAAGTTTATCAACCGAAGCCATCAAATCGTAGTAGCTCTCAAGGTCTTTCCCAAGCTTCGCAAACGATCCGAGGATTACGGTGATGATCAGTTCAGCGGCAACGAGTTGGCCCAGCGTCATTTGTTTTTCGATCACCAGATAGCCGCCCAATGCCAACAAGACCGTCGCGGCAACAACTTGCATGACCATCGCAAACGAAATCTGCTTGATCAGAATTCGAAAGTGGCTTTGGCGATGGTTGATGTATTGGGCCGCCAGCTCGTCGGCGCGATTGATCGCGTAACCCAATCCGCCGTTGTATTTAAACGTCGTCGGGTGGCGAACGATCTCCTGAAGCCATGCTGCCGTTTCGTATTTCAGTTGTGATTCGTCCCTAGCCGTTTTGACAGCCCCTCGTCCGATGAACCAGAGCACAATCGTCATGATCACCAACAGCCCGATGTCATAGCCCAGCAGGAACGGGTGATAGAAAGCGAGAACCGTCAGTCCGATTACCGTTTGCAGTCCGAGCATCAACGTTTCAAGCAACAGTTTCGACGTCACCTTTTGAACATTGACGATGTCGAAAAAACGGTTCACCAGTTCAGTGCCGTGATACTTCTTCCATGTCGAAAGCGGCACACGCGTCAGTCGATAAGAAAGGTCTTCAACCGTTCGCACGAAAAGTTTCCGCTGAATGGTCTCTGTCACTACCGTCATCAACACGCTCAAGCCCGCTCGAAAACCGAGAAAGACCAGCACGATTAAGGACAACACGATCAGTGGCTGCAAGGTTCGGCCGTAAGCAATCGTGTTCACGACGGCTTCTACCGCCAGCGGCATCGTCAAGCTAAGAAGGCCGATAATGATCGAGTAAATTAGGATTACTCGCACGTCTTGTGCTTCTGGCTTTAGCAACGCCACGAAACGACGAAACGGCTTCATCGGCGCTGAGAGCGTTCCCGTTTGATAATGAAACCTAGATGCGTTTTCTGCCGCCAGCATCGGCTGGATTAGCAACCAATGAAACTTTTTGTTTTCGTCCTGCTGAAAAAGCTTTCGCAACGCTCCAAAGGAAACTGTTTTGTCTTCGCCGTTTTGATTGATCAAAAACCGGTTCCGTGGCTTTGCAGCCTTAATCAGAAAGGCGTTGCCCGATCCGTTGGGCGATGGGGCCGTTTTGGCTAAAGCGATTCCTGCGTCACCAACGGTATGTGCGAGTTCACGCAGCGCCCCGGACATCTCTCGAAAACGAATCCCGAAGTGTTTTCCGATCGCGTTTAGCTCTTCGACTTCGCCAACGGTCACGCCATCTTGATTGAGATCGGCCAGACTTGGGAAGACCTTGTTCGCCGAAAACGCGATCCCAAGATGCTCGCAAATGCGTTGCATCAAACCAGCGATTTCATTGCTGGAAATTCGGTTGTCAGGGAGTAATTCGGGCACGTTCAGTGTCTTTCAGGAATCGCAAACTGGGAGTCCGCCCGACTCGGTGAAGTCGGTTCAGCGCGGAGTACTGGAAACTAAAGGTTAGGTTTGAACTAAGCACTTGCCCGCATTTGCAGGTGCGAAATCATTGCTTTTCTGAACAGTTATGAACCATTAGTCAAAATTCCCGAAACCCAGTACGCTGAAACCGTCATGCCAACCGTAATACCGTTGCTTTCCATTTTCAAGGTTTGTGTTTCATTCATGACTTCGCCAGTCGCTGCTAAGGGGTTCGTTGTTTGATTAACAACTTATACGTCCTCAGGTACCTATTGATCCAATAGATAAACACTTACTGATATATTCAAAAAATAAATACATCAAAAACCGCCTCGTTTGGAGCCGTTGAATTGAAAACTGGGCTCCATAAGCCGCCGGCTGCTGTCGCTTTTGTCTATTCCGTGGTCCCAAACAGGTTGTCACGAGCAAATTCTGAAATCTTGACAACGGCAGGATGCTTCAATCGTTTCTCAATCGAGATCGCGTAAAACCGCTCCACGAGTTCGGGAAGCCTTCCGACAACTTTGACTGAATACTGTTTGCAGACGTCGTCTTCGATCGCAGTGGGAGTCATGAACAAGCCGTGCCCTTCTTGTCCAAACACTTTGAGAACTGCACTGTCTTCAAATTCATGCGAAATCTTTGGGTAGATTTCGTTGTCGTCAAACCATTGCTCAAGCTGGCGTCGCAACGTCGTATTTTGTGTTGGCAACAACATCGGAGCGCCGTTGAGCGACTGTGGAAAATTCTTTTTGTACTTTCTCGCCAGCTTGCTCGATCCATAGACAGTCACGCCACATTTCCCGAGCAAGTGATTGAAGGCCCGGACATGGTTGTCGGGAGTGAGTGGACGGTCAGCGATGACGACGTCCAATCGGTGCATCGCCAGCTCTCCAAGCAATTCGTTCAATTTTCCTTCGAAACAGACGATCTGATATTCATTCTGTGCGCATTCAAGCGCGGGCCGAAGTAGTTCGTAGGCCACCAGTTTCGGTAGCGCTCCTTGCACGCCAACCAGGAATCTGGACCTGTCTGTGTTGGTTCGGTTGTGAAGCACATCAGCCAACTCCTGTCCAAGCCCAAAGATTTCATCAGCGTACCGATAGACCAGTTGACCGGTCTCGGTCAGGACGAGGTTCCTTCCAGATCGCTCAAACAATTGGTGGCCAACAGCTTTTTCAAGCTTCTTGATCTGGCTGCTAAGCGTCGGCTGCGCGAGATGCAGAACTTCGGCGGCGCGAGAGACGCCACCTTCTTTTGCAACGGTCCAGAAGTACAGCAGGTGGTGATAGTTTAGCCAGTCCATCGTTCAACCTCTTGCTTCTTCCACCATCGCGACCAGGACTTTGCGGACTTCCATCGGAGAGTTTACGATTTTCGTAAATCCGATTCGTCCACCTCGCGATTTCGATTCGATGTTCATGCGGACGTTGAATCCGTACCGATCAACAGTCGTCATTCGGGCGGTGTCGGCCTCTAAACCGAGATGCTTTTGGATCAGTAAGACCATCGAGTCGACGTGGTCCTCGTTCATGTGATCGATGATATCGCGAGCTGATTCGGCCAACGGATCTGGTTCCGCCGCGGCATAGTCAGTGGCTGTTACCCAGCCCATCACTCCGAAACCGCCGACAAGATAGATGTCCCTAACCGCCATGCGATAGAAACCGAAATCGCCGAAGCCAGCCCACTGACCGGATTCAGGGTGAGCCGCAAGATACGGAGCGGCGACACTTTCTTCGTCGGTTTGCTCGACGAGTGCAAAGTCTCCCATCAAAGAAATCCTCGCAGCACCAAGCGGCGATCCTGATTGCTCGGCAACCAACAATGTCGCTCGTGGATCGGCTCGCAGGTTTTTCGTGTGCATCGCCATTTGGCTGATCAGCACGATCGGATTGCCGGAATCGTCAATCGCGTATGGCATCACTGATCCAAACGGATAGCCGGGATGCTTCACCGACATCGTCGAAAGGCTGCTGGCGCCTCCGATATGCATTAGTGTTCGAGCACGTTCGGCGAGCGTCGGTTCTGGAGCGGTTGGTTGCGACGAACCACTCGAATCGTGAAAGGAATCAGATTTCTTGGCCATTGGGTTTACTTCAATTCCCAGCCGGCACGATAGGTACCTTTGATGATTCGATCGGCCTCGTCAGAGTTGGTGACGCTCATCGAATCGTGGTCCCATTCGATTTTCTTGCCCAGCCGTAGCGCCACGACGCCCAGCAGCGTGATCTCCGTCAGATGAGCACCGTATTCAAAGTTCGAACTTGCCGCGGGTCCGCCGCGAGCGGCATCGATCCAGTCCTGATGATGTCCGTTGGTGACGGCAAGCGTTGAGGCAGGTTCCTTAAAGTTCTCTTTCAGTTCCGGCTCGAGCAATTCCGGACCGGCGGAGTAGGCTCGGTCCATGATGCGACCTTTATCACCAACGAACATGACGCCGCGATCCGGTAGTTCGGCGTCTCCCATGACGTCTGGCTTTTTCGGTTTTGGCCCGCCGCTGTACCAAGTGATTTTGACAGGCGGCTTGTCTCCGCGAGCGGGGAACTCGAAGTAGCCAAGTTCGCCGTGAGGGATGATGGTGTCGTCCATGAATCCGGCCGGATGCATCTCGACGCTGGTTGGTGTTGGGAGATCGAGTGCCCAAACCGCCGCATCAAGATCATGGCACCCGAAGTCTCCCATTGCTCCAAGGCCATAGTCCCAGAAGTCTCGCCATGCGACGGGAGCATAGGCTGAATGAAAGTCCACTTTCTCGCGTGGGCCGAGCCACAGATCCCAGTCGAGGCCTTTCGGGATCGGCATGGCCTTCTTTGGTCGTGCATTGATCGTCGGAGTCCATCGCGATGCAGGAACCCACGCGTGATACTCTCGTACGTCGCCGATTACTCCGGCTTTGACCCATTCGACCATTTGACGAACGTCTTTGCTGGAGTGACCTCCGTTTCCAAGCTGCGTTGCGACGCCAGTTTCTTTGGCGACTTTCGCGACAAGTCGTGCTTCGGCAATGTTGTGCGTCAATGGTTTTTCGCAGTACACATGTTTGCCTTCTCGCATCGCACGCAAACTAATCAAAGCATGCAAGTGGTCAGGCGTCGCGCAAAGGATTGCGTCGACATCTTTGGCTTCTTCGCTGTCAAAGAATTTCCGATAGTCTTGATGATGTCGGCATTTGTGTTCGTGCTTGGCATTGGAGTAATGTTCGTCAATCGCAGCGGCGACTGGCAGTCGGCCAGCAACGCCTTTGTAGTAAAAGCTTTCCAGATCCCAATGCTCGGCCGGATCGACGACATCAGAGATCGTAACGCCTTCGAGTTTCATCAGCTCTTTTGCGTTTTGAAATCCTCGGCCTCCAGCGCCGATGATTGCAACATTCACTTGATCGCTTGGCGCGGTGTGGCCTGAACCTCCGAGCACATGTCGTGGAACGATGGAGACCGATGCTGCCGCAGCGGCAGACGATTTGAGAAACTTGCGTCGTGAAGTAGTCATGCGTCGATTTCAGATACAGGTTGAAGAGGCTTTCTCCGTCCAACCAGTTTAGCAGTCAATTGCATGAAAGTACGAGCCCGAAGCTCAAGAGGAAATTGCATGGTTTGGATTTGCAGTATTCAGTACTGAAAGCACCGCATGCATTTGCCATTCGAGCTGAGGTGGCATAAGCCTCTGGCTTGTGATCGTGCTTAGTGCTTAGTGCTTCGTGTTTAGTGCTTCGTGTTTAGTGCTTCGTGTTTAGTGCTGAAAGCACGGCATGTTGTAGCCATGGACGCAAGTCCATGGAAAACGTTGACAACAATCGGTAGTCCTGAAAGGACGACAGGAAAATCGCGGTCGTGCGATGCTTGGCTCCTGCCGTGCCTTCGGCACTCTACGGCGACTCATTCACTCTAGCCACGGACTTACGTCCATGGCTAATACAAGTCGTCACTTCGTGACTGAAGTTGCAAACGTTTTAATTCACAAGGAATTTCAGCCATTCGCCGGAGGTCGAGCTTAGCGACCACCTCCGGAACCACTTAAGCAACTGATCGAGCAGTTTTACGTTTCTGGTTGTAAAAGAATCGTGCTTGGCCTTGCCAGTCATCCCGGTCAATGCGATCACGGAATGCGAGCAATCGAGAGAACTCTTCGATCTCCAAAGGCTTCCATTCCATCACTTGGCGGAACGTATAAATTCCGAAATCGTTAAGACGCTTTTCCAAAACTTCGGCGATGCCAGAGATCCGTTTTAGATCGTCACAAGTCTCAGGTGCCTCAGTGAATACAATTCCACGATTCGCATCGCGACGCGTGCGTCCTCCGTATTCGGGATCGTAATCCTCTTCGACGACAGGCTTTGATTCTTCGATCGCTTGTGTGAACGAAATGATTGTGGCTTCCGGTTCCCGAGCTTGATGCTTTTCAGCGAGCGTTGCCAAAACCATGGCTCGCTCTTTTCGCAAATCATTGATCGTTTCGAGACTGACGCTGAGTTGTGCTTCAAGTTCATGGATTCGAGCAATATCTTTGGACCTTTCTGATTCGCGAGCGATTTGACGCGAGACCATTTCGTCCAGTTGGCATTGGGTTTTTTCTTGACGATCTTTCGCGTCCTGATAACGTTGACGCAGTCGCTCAAGTTCGTTCGCTTGTGCCTGAAGTCGTTTGGCTTCCTGATCACGTTGTCCAAGAGCACGTTCAAGGTCAACGATTCGAGCCTGTGAAAGATCAAGTTCGGTTGTGAACGCCTGATGAGAACTGATTTGCTCTTGCAGCGGAACGATAGACTCGTGCAACTGCTCCAGTTCAGTACGCAAGTCGTTGCGTTCGCGTTGCAGTTCGCCAATCGTTTCGCTGTCCTGCTTCAGTTGCATCTGCATCTGTGATCGAGCTGTCTCGAGTTCCTGTTTCAGTTGCTCTCGCTTGGCATCGAGCTTGACGATTGATTCGGTGTAAGTGGCAGAATCCGTTTCCAGCTGTTGGATTCGATTCTTGTACTTGGACTTCGTGGAACTCAATTGAGATGCCATCGCTTGCGACTCAGAGGTGACTCGATTTCGTTCAGAGTCCAATTCCTTGCGTTGCTGTGCAAGTTGATCTCGCAGATCTCTCGAGTGTGCGGCGTATTGTGAAGCTTGTCGTGAAAGCTGCTCGCGAAGCTCACTGAGCTGAGATTCGTATTTTGATACGTGTTCGGTTTTGATCCCGTCCTTTTCTTCGCGAAGACTTGCCAGTTGGGCTTCGTAGTCTTCACGAATTGCTTGAGTTCGGGCATCGAATTTGGATTCCAGTTCCGTACGGATTTTCAATTCGTGCTTCAAATTCTCAAGAGCATCGTCCTGACTTTGCCGCAGCATGTGGATGGTTGACTCTTGATTGTCGAGTCGTTTCTGGAGTCCGGAAGCGACAACGCCAGTCGCTTTCTCCAACTCCATGGATTGGTTGCGTTGCTCGGTTACACGAGCAAGCTGTTGTTGGGTTGTTGTCAACGCAGCTTGGCTTGTTTCCAATTTCTGTTCATTGTTGCGAATTTGTTCGCGAAGGGTTTCGAGTTCTTTTTGAACGACGGCGAGCTCTTTTTCAGCGTCCGATGACTCTTGGATCGCGACGTCACGTTGTGATTTTACCTTTGCGATTTCAGCTTTAGCCTGCTTCAGTTGATCGTTGGTTGATTTGAGGCCCGTTTCAAGAGAAACATATTCTTGCTTCAAGCCAGAAGCATTCGCTGTCGCCGTTTCGAACATGCTCTTGCTAGATTTGATCTCTGACTCCAATTCGGCAATCCGAGCATTTGCGGTGTGCAGTTGGTTTGAGAGCTGAGCACGATCACCCTTCACAGATTCGAAATCGATAACTTGTTTATTCAACGCAGTTTCAGTTTCGGCTTGCCGCGAACGCCATTCTTCTTCAAGCGTCGCCTTGGAGGCGATTTGCTCTTGGGTAAGTTTGTGCAGTTGGTCTTCTAGCTCAACACGTTTTTGCTTCTCTTCGCGGAATTCTTTCTCCAGCTCGGAGGCACGCGTCGTCTTTGAAGAAAGGTTGGCTTCAAGTTGAGCTCGCTCTCGCTCTGACATTTCGCGACTGGAAGACCAGTCGTCGCAAAGCTGCTGGAGCACGTTCAATTGCCCCCGCTGGCGGCCAAACTTCTCTTGAAGCGAATCAAACGCGACTTGGGAAGTCTGCACCGAACGACGGAGTTCGTTGTTTTCCTTTTTCAGTTTTCCGCGAACTGATTCTTCTTGACTGCGGTCACGGTAGAACAACCAGTAGCCAACAATCAGACCTGAAAGGACCAAAAACATCGCAGTAAATAGTTCAAGTGCGTCCATGGATGGACTCCGTCGATTCGGAAGGATGATTCATTGCAAGTGCTGGCAGTACTTTTTCAATGCGCACGGTTGATGCGCATTGGACCCGCCAGTTTCTTGATGGATCGGAACCGTCAGGTCTTCGTCTTCAACAGAATTGGCATAATCGCCAAACTTTGCCACCAATGGATCCGAACCGCTAGCGGCATTGGTGTTCATGAGAACGGTCTTGACGCGACAGTTTGTCAAAGAGGAATTCAGACCGTTGCAGCGAGCGATTTTTGCAGTCGTCCGGGATGAACATGCGTGTGCTTGCGCGCAACGTCTGTGAACTTGGTATCACCTTGACGTTGCGACGGTGTTGTCGACTGCATTCAATGCATAACGTTTGACGACAGCATGATCAACATTTTCAGAAGTGTCGTTTAGAAAATGACTTGGTGTCCTGTGACTCATTGCAAAAAATAACACAATGTTGCATTTAAGATATTTTCAATGAGTATGAACGCATGCAGAATGTTTAAGTCTCGATGAAAGCGAGCCGGCTACGACAAACTACACGAACGAAAATCCTGCTATCTTCAAGTCAACTGACCTCAAAGAAAATTTCTTTCTGTGTGTCGTACTTTGGCATGGAATAAAAGTTCGACTATGCAAAACAACTTGAAATAATTGACGTACCTCAGAGCGCCGCTTCCGGGACTTTACATTTTTCTCAGGAGATGGAAATGAAGATGAGGCGAATTAAGAGGTTGTGTGCGGGTGTGGGTGTAATGGTGTTGAGTGTTTCAGGGGTGATCTCTTTTCATTCAAGCGAGGCGTCGGCGCAAAGGATTCGAGAAGTTGCGGTGCCAGGGATGAGAGGTATTGCTTCGGTCGGATATCGAGGGAAGGATCTGACGGTGGAGTACAACCCGAGGGTTTGTGCGCGGATGGGGCCAGAACTGTGTTCGTTTTTTCGTGCTCACGAATACGGGCATATTGCGTTGCGGCATTTGGAACGTAAGACTCCCGTTCGACAGGCAGAGCACGAAGCAGACGTTTGGGCTGCCAAAAACTCGACTCCGGCAGCCAGAGCCGCAGCGGTTCGGTATTTCAGGTCTGGCAGCGGCGGTAGTTTAGCGCATGGCTCGGGGGCGACCCGAGCCAATCGCGTCGCGACTGCCAGCACGAGTACTCCGGTGCGGGTGACCGTTCGTCCAGATGGCTCTCGAGTCATCAAACGGGGTTACAGCGCTATTTCATCACGTCCATTTAGTACTCGATCGATTAGGACTGTGTTTCGACGTGGACGTTAATTGGTGATGTTGTTTCCAGGGGCCTTTCGGGAGGGCCCTGGAAAAGAGTATTCTGTGGTGAGCGAAACGTGATGGGAATTACGGTTTGCTCACCATTTTTTACTTCTATCGAGAGCTCGACGTGTCTTTGATTTCCGGTTTCGAACACTTTGTTCGCGAGAACGAACCTCTGTCCCCATTAACAAGCCTGCGACTTGGTGGTGCTGCGGAATACTTCGCAGAACCGACAAGCGTCGATGAGTTGGTTGCGATCGTAAAACGGTTTTCTGAAGAGGGCGTTTCCGTTCGCCTAATTGGTGCCGGAAGCAATGTCTTGGTTCCAAAAGATGGCGTCAAAGGTCTTGTGATCAATCTTTCTGCTCCAGCGTTTTGCCAAATTGAAATTGACGGCACGAAGATGCGTGTTGGCGGAGGAGCTCGTCTGTCTCACGTTGTATCCAACGCGGTCCGCGAAGGATTGAATGGCCCGCAGCATCTGGTCGGGATGCCTGGTACGATCGGCGGCGCTTTGCATAGTAACGTCAACTTTCCCAATGTGGATATTGGAACGTGGGTTCGGTCAGTTGATGTGATGAAGCGAACAGGCGAACGATTGACATACCGTGGTGAAGAGGTTGCATTTTCATCGCACCAATCCAGCTTTGGTGATTTGGTGATCCTTGCGGTGGAAGTCGAATTCGAAAAAGAGTCTCCTGAATCGTTGACGAAGCAGATGCAGAAGCTGTGGATTGTCAGTAAAGCCAAACGGCCTCCTGCGGATCTCAACGCGGCTTATGTTTTCCGTGACCCGAGTGGAGAGTCGGCAGGTGATCTGATTGAGAGTGCCGGGTTGAAGGGTTCGAGCGTTGGTGGCGTTAGTTTGTTCGACGCGAACCCGAACTACATGGTGGCAAGTGACGGCGCCGATGCAGGCGATGTGGTGAAGCTGATCGACATGGTGACCAATCAGGTGAATGAAAAACTGGGTGTGAAGTTGGAAACGGCAATTCAAATTTGGTAACGCCGAATTTTTCGAGAGCCAATACAAGCCCGAAGCGCAAGTTTTGATGTTGCGCAAATACAAGCCCGACGCGCAAAAATACAAGCCCGACGCGCAAAAATACAAGCCCGACGCGCAAAAATACAAGCCCG
>CALLUY010000024.1 GCA_938010615.1 uncultured Pirellulaceae bacterium
TGACACTCTTTGAGAAGCAGGAAGACTACGAAGCATTTGAGCGTGTCTTGAAACTTGCCCATGAACGTGTTCCGCTTCCGATATACGCGTATTGTGTGATGCCGAATCATTGGCATTTCGTTGTCCAGCCGCAAACTGATACGCAAGTTACAGAGTTCTTTCGCTGGATGACGCACACTCATACGATGCGGTGGCACGCTCACTATCATACCGAAGGGACTGGTCATCTTTACCAGGGTCGCTTCAAGACGTTTCCGATCGAAGAAGATGAGCACTTGCTTGCCGTGCTACGCTATGTGGAACGGAATGCACTGCGAGCTAACCTTGTTGAACAAGCTGAAGATTGGAAGTACGGCAGTTTATGGCGTGAAATGAACATAACAGATGACTCCATTGTTTCCCAATGGCCAATTCCAAGGCCGCGGACTTGGAGAGCCATGGTCAATCGCCCGCAGAATGAACGCGAGTTAAAGGCAATTCGAAAATGTGTGAAGAAAGGATGTCCGTATGGATCGGACCGATATTTGACACAAGCTTCGTCTCGATTGAAACTCACCCACACTCTGCGAGAACGAGGAAGGCCAAAACTGGAAAAGAAGGATTAATGAGCTGCGTCCCCTTTCCGTCCCCTTCCCCTTTCCGTCCCCTCCCCTCGTCCCCTTTCCGTCCCCTCGTGGGCATCTTGACAGAGGTCCAACCGAGTTGGACAACGCTTTCAACAAGTTTAGCGAAGCAAATCCGGAAATTCCCGTGGGGCGTACTAATTTCGACACGGGATATTACGGCGACGGAAGCATTGGGAGGACCTCTGGAGGTGGCACAGGACAAGCCGTAAACTCCGGGTTGGGTGCTTCCAGTGCGACAAGATCCGCTACAGACAGTGGCAACTAGTGAAGCATCTTTTAGCAAACTGTTGCCGAAGTAGTAGACATCTTGGCTGCTAAACGGCATAAGGAAAAGAGGAAGAATATGGATCGCGACTACTACGACCGTAACGAAAAGTTTTTGAGAAAGCTTGCGAAACGATCAACTGAAGATACGTGGAATTGTATCCTCAAAGAGCTAACCTTCTGGGAAAACTGCGCGACTAAGGATTGTGATTACTTGCCACAACTTTCGGATACCTTGATTGAATCAGGTCATCACGATATGCAAGATAAATTGGAGGATTGGATCTCAGACCGTCCGGTTGCAGATCGCTTTGAGGTTGCGGGTTGGTTCCTTTTTTCGTACTGGTTGAAGACGAAAAAAGAAGTGTCCCTCGCCTTGGCACAAAAAATGATCATGAGTGTCAGTCTTTTTTCTGATTGTCGAAATACGCTACATGCGATTCTTTTTGGTTTGGTAGGAGCAGTCAACAGGCAGCAACCTTTGAATAGTGAGCTGAGATCCGCGATATGCCAAACACTTGAGGAGGCAAGAGTTAGGTCAAAAGAATATCGCTTGGAACCAGGTATCATAGAGAGAATTGAAGACGTAATTTGAACAAACAACATGTTGGGTAAGGAATAAAAGGTGTCAGCGACGGTCTTAATTATTGTCAACTTCAAAACAAAAAATTTTGTTTTCAGGCAGTAGAGTCACTTGGTGGCTCTGCCCCCAAACCCCCGAAGTTTTTTGAGGCATGACTCCGGTGTTCAATGATTCTTGAATCGCGTTGAGCGCAGCATTAAAATTTCAGCGTCTGGCGAAACGGAGAACTGCTCTGTGGAAGCACAACTGTTCAAGGGATAACCAGGCCGATGGTGCGTCAATGACTCATCAATGGAGAGCGTTTGCGAGTTTCGCAGACGCTCGCTCTTCTACGATGCGGTCACGGGCTCTTGCCACAGCTCAACGCGCTTGACGAGTGTATTGATGATCGATCGGACACGAAAACAGAGAAAGAGAGTAAAAAACAACACCCAAACTTCGTACTCCGCTCGGTAAAATTCCTCAGTTCCGAACCGCGGGCTTCAAGAGTGCTTTGATTCCGAGGAGACAGTTCACTATTTGTCGCCCTTGGCACTTTCCAACTTGTCGATTTTTTGAAGAATTGAATCAAGCGTGGCTTCCATTCGACGCATTCGATTCTCAAGCTCGTCAATGCGAGCGTTGCCAGTTTCAGTGCTACTCGTTTGGGTCTTAGCTTTCGCCATTCGTTCCGCTTCTGCCAGTCTGGCTTTCTCCCGCGCGGCGGCTTGCTTTTCTAGCGCAGCTTTGCGTGCAGCTTCCATTTTGGCTCGCTTTTCCTTTTCGATTTTGTCCACGGCAGTCTTGTCGCCCATCACCAATGCATAGACCGAAAGACGGTCTTCTTGAGCTTCTTCGTCGGTCGCTGCCAAATGGATGGGCAAAACGAAGGCGAGTTTGTCGTCCGGCATAGGCTTTCCAAAGAACGATTCAAAATCTTTGGCTGACAAATTGTTATTGTTGTTGTTTGATCTGGATCGCATCATTGACGAACGCGAACTAGCGGAAGAGATGTTTGACTTCAGGTAGTTTTTCCAAAGCATAGGAGTATCGATCGTGACTTTTCCGGTCGCTGATTCAACACTGATTCCCTCGTAGTCCGCGACCAATTGATATTCGATTTTGCCTTTTCCGCCGACGGCTTTGAAATTCAAAGTATTTGGCTTGTCGATTCCAAGTTCTGGAATTTTTGCGACGGGAAAGTGCAACGGCATTGGCGCCGATTTGACCTTGGAGGGCTCAATCGGAATGGAAAACAACTCGTTGCCTTTGACGAAGATAACTTTCTCCTTAAACGGGAAAAAATCCCTTGAGTAGCGATGTATGTTGTGGCGTTCGCGGCTGTCGGATACGTCAAAGACACGCGAATCCAGAACTTCTCCATCAACAAGACTGAGCGTTTCGATGTAGGTCTTGGTCTCATATTTCCGGCCAGATGATTGGGATTCTGATCGAATTGCAAACCCAACTGGGTGATGCGGAGTTGCGTAGACGGTTTTATTATTGAACTGCGAAATCATTGATCCCGTCGCCGAAACCAAAGCGTTTCTTGACAAGAAGCGCCCATACATTTTCCTGGGCAATTCTCTCATTTGAAAAGACTGCGACGCGTTGGGATTGTTGACGTTAACCAATGATCTGAGCCCCGGATTCGTTTCCATTCTTGTGACCAGTCCCGTTGTCTTGTCGAGCAGTTGCGATTGAAACTCAACCAGCTCAGGGCCCGCTTCTCGAATGTTTTGAAGTACATTTCTGACATGAGGGTTGTAGTTCATGGTTTTGATTTCGGCCGACTTCATTGTTTCCGGGTCAATCACATTGAGAGTGTAATTGTGGTTTCCAGAGATCGTGCAAATTTGGTTTTTGACAAAGGTCGTGACTCCTTGGCATTTGTCTTTGAGAAACATCCTCTTGCTGCTCCCCAACGTTTTTGCGTCGAACCGAAACAACACGTTGCCAGATCGAGGAACCAAGAAAGCGTAGGGCTGTTGAACGATCGCCGACTGAACGCCTGCGGCAAGCGGTTTTTGGATGACAACTTTTTGGGATACAAGATCAAGGATGGCGACTTCATCGGAACTTGAGTCCTGAATTTGACTTCTTCCATTTCGGTCCTTGACGATCTTCTTGCCCCAAACGATCGCGTATTTGCCGTCATGATCAACGTCGATTCCAGCAACGTTGAAATTCAATTCCATTTTCGTTGCTTTGACGTTTAGATCGATCGTGACCTGATCCAAGGAGTCGTCCAGTTTGGCGGAAACCTTGAGCGTGTGCCGACCAATGTCTTTGGCGGTTGGTGTCCAGATGATTTGGTTGCCACTGAGCTTTACGTCTTTGGGGCCATTCTCCAGCGCGAAAGTCGTTTTGCTGTCGAGTTTGCTATTTGTCAGCCTTAGTGGAATCTTGATTGATCCACCAATTTTCGTCTCAACGACCGTTGGCACGTCAATCATCAACAAGGGTCGTAGCGGAATATCCAAATCTTCCAAATCGACGATTCGACAGTACTTGCCTGCCGCTGCGATCGCATGGGAGCCCGACCCATCGAAGCCAACGAGCACCTCGCTTTTTGCGAACGGTTGATTTCTTCTCGATCGTCTGCTGCCTGACTTCTTGGGCGCTTCGCTGGTGAACTGCATTGGCTGTTTCTTTAGCGACTTTGCATCTGAGAACTTGTCGAAATTCAAACTCGACGGAGTGAAACATGCAACGAGGTCATAGACCGGATGAATCGCAACAGGTGTTCCGCTAAAGTTTCGAACAGAAGCCTTCATGTCCAACGGATAAAGCTTGCTCCCCAAAGTCCAATACCGGTTGGCAGGTCCCGCTTCAATTTGTCCAAAAGAAGAGTGGTGGTCTCTGATTTGAGTGAACGTGCATTGCGACTCATCAACACGCATCAAGTCCGCTCCGCTTGGAGAACTCTCGCCGCGAGCATCGGGAATGATCCAATTGCCATCTGCGGACATGGCAACATGAACCGCGTGTGATTGGCCCCAGCCCTGAATCTTGACGCGCTTGCGGACTTTCATCGTTTTCAGGTCCGCCTGAAAGACTTCTCCGTCCCACCAAGCATCTCCGGTGTTGCTGATTCCATAGACGAGCCCATTGTTGACTTTGGAGCAGAACAGGGCGTATGGTCCCTTGCCTGCCAGTGGGATCTTGCCCGCGACCTTGTTTGCTTTGAGATCGATGACCGAAAAGCTGGACGACTTCACACAAGCCACCACCAAGTGATCGCCTTTTACGATCATTTCCGTTGGCTCCGAATCGACAGAGTATTTCCTGACTTCTTCTCCACTGAGGTCGTATTCAATCACGGAGTCAGTGGATTTGACGGCAGCAAAAATGCGCCCCGATTCGTGAAGTGCCCAACTGGAAGTGTCTTGATGACCTTCGATTTCCTGCACAACAATTTGAGCTGTTAGTTGGGACGGGAGAATGGACAGCAAGAGAAAGAAAGGGACAACTGTCACCAAACGAATGTTTCGAGAAAAAGACCGCAGAATGACCTCCGACTGGAATAGTTTCCGTCAAAGTATGGCAGAGAATATTTCCCGTTGCAAGAAATTCCCACAGGTTGCTCGGTTATCACTTCGCCGAAATTGCCTGGCAACTTGAATGCTTATCGTTGATAATTCATTCGAGCGATGAGGCACGCTTGCGTACTTGATTCTGTGCGGGGGATGCGATGTGGGTTCGAATGAGATTCGGGATCGGCTGGAGAGACTTGGCGGCAGCTCTGGCGTATTGTGCGGTTCCGTCTTCGCGCGCCAAGGCCCGCGCCGCCGCAGTGAACGCTTGGACTGATCAAGAGGATTGCTTGATCTTGCTGTCGGTTCGTTCAGCATTCGATTTATTGCTTCAAGAACTAGCACTCGAACCGGGAGACGAAGTTTTACTTTCGGCTTGGACCGTTCCCGATATGATCCGAATCGTGGAAGCTCATGGGCTTGTTCCGGTTCCCGTTGATGTCGACCATCGCGGACATCTTTGTATGGACTCGTTGTCGCGTTCCATGACCTCTCGCGCACAATTACTGGTTGTCGCACATCTGTTTGGTGGCCGAACGCCACTGGACAACGTTGTGCCGTTGCTGAAAAAACACGGCGTCATGTTGGTAGAAGATTGCGCACAGAGCTTCGATCATGTTGGCGACGCCGGGCATCCAGATAGCGATGTCGTGATGCATAGCTTTGGTCCGATCAAGACAGCAACGGCGCTTGGAGGCGCGGTCGTCCGCGTTGCATCGGGATCACTGCGAAACGGAATGGAAAGCCGTGCGGCGAAAGCGCCGGTACAGACGCGGTTTAAGTTTTCGCTTCGAGTGCTTCGGTTTTCGATTCTCAAACTGCTTTCGGGTAAGCGAGCTGCCTCTGTTTTGTTTGGCCTGTTGTCACGATTCGGCGTCGATGTGGATGCGAAAGTCAACTCTCTGGGACGAGGGTTCATTGGGCGAGATATCTTGAAGCAGATTCGACTTCAACCTTCTGCTCCGTTGTTGAAGTTGATGACTCGCCGGTTCAAGGAATTTGATTTCGGTCGAATCGAACATCGTAAAAGGCTTGGTGAAATCTTTGACCGGGAACTTGGCTTTGACGAAAGGCCAGCGGACGACTCGCGTTGGATTTGTCCGCTGTTCGTTCCTGACAAGCAAGCAACTTGCGATCGCTTGCGAGCTGCCGGTTTCGACGCGACCTGTCGTTCTCGGATGGTTGTCGTTCCGGCAGTTGATGAACGCGAAGCCATCATCGCCGGCGAGAACTGGGATCGAGTTGTTTTCCTTCCCTGGTATCCGGACTTGAATGAGTCCGAGGTGCGACGAATGGCTAGAGCCGTGCGTCCTCGCTGACGGAAACTCTATGCTCCCTCGTCGTCGCCACCTTCGCCGCGACGACCTCCTCGCCGGTTTCCGCGATCACCGCCGCGATCGCCACGCCGGTTTCCAGCTCCTCCGCGGCCTCCACGGTCACGCCCGCCTCCGGCACCACCGGCGAAACGGTCTCCGCGCTGTTGCCTTTCAAAAGTGAACTTCTCGCCGGTGATTTCTTTTAACTCCGCTTGCTGCTCAGGGGTCAACTTTTCGACTAGTTTGGCCTGCATTTCAGCTCGAAGTTTGGCAACTTCTTCGTCGAATTTCTTTTGCAGCTCTTCTGCGGTTTCGCGCAATTGCTCTTTTTGCTCGTCGGTGATGTTCAGCTTTTCGGCAAGCGGACCGCCTAGCAACGATCGGGCACCGTTTTGTGCTGAAGCTTGAACAGAAAGCTGGGACAGACGATCCATCTGATGCGGCAAAAGGATTTCATTAAGCTTGTCCGTTTGTTCCTTGGTGCGGCTATCACGCATTTCTTTGATCTTCGCTGCTCTTTCTTCGTCGGAGAGGCCTTCCAGCTCAGCTCGTAGCGCTTCGCGATCAACCCCTTGGCCGCGGCCCCGTCCTTCTCCGAGTTCCTTGATCAATTCAATTTGCTCGTCCGTCATCTCCAATTCTTTTTGCACGGCTTCACTTCGCAGTAGTCTCTGCGGGTTATCGGCACCTCCGGCTCGTCCGCCACGCTGTGGACCTCCCCGTCCGCCACGGCCGGGGCCTTGAGCCATCGCATCCGAGGCACACATTGCGAATGCAAGTAAAACGGTCAAAGTTGGGATCAGTGCTTTAGAAAGTGGCATCTCTGGTTCCAGTTCTATTTAGGAAGTGATTTTGCAGGAAGTGATTTTAGCTTCATTAACATGCACGTCGTTGTTCCGTTTTCAAGACATCGGCGCGGGGGAATTATGGAAAAATCCCTGAATTCGCTGTCATCGTCTTTTGTTTCAAGTCACAGCGACGTCAAACTCCGTTTAGGTTGCGAGATTTTCTTGTGCGACAGAAAGTTCGCGACAAGAACTGAGTCGTTTTTCCGGACCCTGAAGTGTCGCGATTTGTACCTGACAAAACGAACGGCATGAGCAACAATACGGGGCTGAAAAACTGCCCCTCACTTGATGACTCA